>JAUVWP010000022.1 GCA_030604085.1 Methanosarcinales archaeon
ATAATGTCCGCAATCTCCCGGCTCCGAATCTTCGTTCCAAAGAACTTCGGGACCTGGCAGAAGCCACATGCTCCGATGCAACTCCTGTGCGTCTCGATATATACATTCGCGCCCCTGATACTCTGGTCGCTGATGTCATCAGGTATCAGCGGCAGCGGTCTCTCGAGTTTTGCAGGTTTGGGCTCAGTCCGGACGATCTCGCCATCGTTTCTGAATGCGATTCCGGAGATATCTTCCGAAACTCCGTTACTTAGCAGTTCAACCGTTGACTCCTCGCCTTCCCCGACGATAACGCCGTCCACGTCCAGTTCTCCAAGAATGATGTCAGGATATGCGCTAACAGGACCGCCGACATAGATCGGTTTGCTGCTCTGTTCTGCGAAGTTCCTGATCCTGCTGTCGAGGAGGTGGAGTGTCGAGTATAGACTTAGTAATATTATGTCTGTGTCCGCGCTGACGTCCGTATTTTTGGTGAGCGTCACATTGAATCCGGAATCTCGAAGGATTCCGCCGATCACCATCGAGCCATACGTGTAGAGGTCAGGGGAGACGATCGTGATCTTCATGGTTTGTTAATCTGGATGCGGTCATGGTATATTGTTTTTACTGTGATCAGAAAAACCACGCGGTGGCTAAAGCGACCTAAAAAATAAAAAGAGGGGAAGGAATCTGCAGGGCTGCCCAGAATCGTGTAGGGCTGTGCAAGTCCTTGATATGCACTCAGCCCCACATATATAAATCAGTAATCCAAGAGCGGGGTGAAAGTGAATGCATCCATGATGGACTCGCCACACACCACACCAAAGATTTTATATCCTGACCGGACAAATCAACATCTCTCAACATCTGGAGGATTTAAATGACAGAAACCAATGTGAGGGATCGTTTTTTACCGCACTGAAAAACTCAGTGGCGTACGCGTGCGCATCTTCGATACCACGCTGCGTGACGGTGAGCAGACGCCTGGCGTATCGCTTTCTCTCGAAGAGAAACTCGGTATCGCGAAGCAACTGGACAAACTCGGCATCGATATCATGGAAGCAGGCTTCCCGATCGCATCGGCAGGCGAGAAGGAAGCGGTCTCCGGAATCGTGAAAGCCGGACTGGACGCACAGATATGCGGACTATCAAGAGTGATAAAAGCTGACATCGATGCGTGTCTCGACTGCGATGTCGGCATGGTGCATACATTCGTATCCACTTCCGACGTCCAGCGGATACACACCATCGGCAAGTCGAGAGAAGAGGTCGTGGATCTTGCAGTCGATGCGGTGCAGTACATCAAGGATCACGGCAGAGCGTGCATGTTCTCCGCGATGGACGCGACACGGACCGATGTTGACTACTTAATCGATATATGCAAACGCGTCGAGGAGGCGGGCTGCGATATCATCAATGTCCCAGATACCGTGGGCGTGATGGTGCCGTCTGCGATGTACCGGCTGATCGAAGAGATCAAGAGGTCGGTGTCGCTGCCGCTCGATGTGCACTGCCACAACGACTACGGGCTTGCGGTTGCAAACAGCATCGCAGCAGTCGAAGCGGGCGCGAGTCAGGTTCAGGTGACGATCAACGGGCTTGGAGAGCGCGCAGGAAACGCGGATCTTGCAGAGACCGTGATGATCCTGCACACGATTCATGGAGCAAGGACGAATATCAAGACCGAATACCTCTTCGAGACCTCGCGCATGGTCGAGAAGTACACTGGCGTTCGGGTTTCGCAGTTGATGCCAGTGGTTGGCGAGAATGCGTTTGCGCACGAATCAGGCATCCATACGCACGGCGTGCTCGTGTGCACCGACACATTCGAGCCCGGGGTGATGACGCCCGAGATGGTCGGTCAGAAGCGCAGGATCGTTCTTGGGAAACATGCCGGCAAACACGCTGTAAAATAGGCGCTCGATTTGGCAGGATTCGTGACAAACGAGGAGCAACTGACAGAGATACTCGGGCGGATCAAGGAACTTGGGGATAAGGGAAAAAGGGTCACCGATGCAGACCTCTACGCCATCACCGAGTCCGTTCTCGGGGAAGTCTCCGGAAAAGAGCAGTTCATAGATCTCATGGAGGTTTCGGTGATGACCGGGAATATCATCACGCCGACTGCGTCTGTGAAGGCGATTGTTGGCGGAGATATGAAGGTCGTGGCAAACATCGGCGTCGGTCCTGTGGATGCCGCCTTAAATGCCGTGAAAAATCTGCTCGGCGAAGGGGCAAAGGTGCGCCTGCACGATTTCAAGCTCGAAGCGATCTCAGGCGGCTCTGACGCGCTTGCAGAGGTGACGGTTGAGGTGGAGGACGAGAAAGGCAGGATCGTGAGCGCTGGCGCAGCGAGAGAGGATATCGTGCTGGCATCGGTCGAAGCGCTTGTGAATGCGATCAACCGGCTGATCATGGTGCGGGGAAAGGTGTGACATGTCCGGAGGGGGCGATAATCTCCCTCCAGGTATCCCTACATTTCCGGTTCAGATGCCAGCTCCTCTGACAATCTCGCCATTCACCCTATTCGTGATTTAATCCATTTTTACATAGATCCATACAAATAAAACACGAATGATGCGAATTACACGAATGTTATACGAGATCGTGGCTCTATTTTAAGGACGTTCAATCTGACCGAGATTATTCTGTGACACGCCCTGACTTCATGGGCTCGTATACACCACTTGGCTTTACGCAAGCATCCGTGCCGCATCCTTTGCAAAGTACGTGAGAATCATGTCAGCGCCTGCACGCTTGATCGAGAGCAGCGATTCGTAGATCGCCTGATCACGGTCGAGCCAGCCCATCGCGGCGGTTGCCTCGATCATCGCATACTCGCCACTCATCTGATAGGCAGCGGTCGGCATCTGGTATGCGGTCTTGATCCGGTAGAGAATATCGAGATACGGCATCGCTGGCTTCACCATCACGATATCCGCGCCCTCAGCGATGTCCAGTTCCACCTCCCGAAGCGCCTCATCTGAGTTTGCAGGGTCCATCTGGTACCCGCCGCGATCCCCAAATGCGTATCCAGAGTCTGCTGCTTCCCGAAACGGACCGTAGAAGCATGAGCAGTACTTGGCAGAGTATGACATGATCGGGGTGTCTGTGAACCCGTCGATGTCAAGTGCAGTCCTGATCGCGCGCACCATGCCGTCCATCATGCCTGACGGCGCAACGATGTCAGCGCCTGCGCGGGCATGGCTGACCGCAACCTTCCCAAGGATCGGGAGTGTCGGATCATTGAGTACTGTTTCCCTGGCATAATCGACGATGCCGCAGTGCCCGTGTGTGGTGTACTCGCACAGGCAGACATCAGTTACGATGACCAGACCGTCTGTTCCTGACCTGATACTCCGCATCGCCTGCTGGATGACACCATCGCCGTCATACGCGCTCGTTGCTTCCTCATCCTTCGTTTCAGGTATCCCGAAAAGGATGATTGCCGGAATTCCGAGATCCTCGATCTCCTTTGCCTCGTCCGCAACCGCATCCAGTGGAACACGGTATTGACCCGGCATGGACCCGATCTCTACTGGGTTTTCTATGGTCTCATCCACGAATATCGGGCAGATCAGGTCATCTGGCGAAAGCCGTGTCTCGGCTACGAGATTTCGTATCCCGGGCTGCCGTAGTCTGCGCATTCGGATTTTCGGGAACATGGTACTAACCATTGCGATCGCATCACTGATTAATTCTTTGATCAGGATGATGCCGACCCGCACCATCGCTATCGCTGATCACGAAACAATCCGCAGCAACGATGGGACTTTCCGCTGGCAGCCCGGTCTGTGTGTCGTTTAAGGCGGATGCTCGTATATGATACGGTGAGGTAGCTGGCACTGCACGTCAATAGAGACCGCGGAACTGCCATACCATCTGGCCACTGACGAATACGCTGCACAAGCAACAGTTTAGAAGGCTCGCGAGATTATGGGCACTATCGAGATGATGGAGGCACAAGAAGCAAGGCAACGGGAACTCGCCCAAAGGGAAGAGGTGGCAGCAATTGACAGAAAGAAGGTAGAACTATCTCGGATTAGGACATTACCAAATATTCCATGCTATCGCCATCTCAGGGATGGTTATTGATTTGAGAAAAGGGTTTCGGATGCGTCTCGGATGCGCAGCATCGAAATATTGTTATAATAGTAATCCCAACCATCTGATGTGACTCCAAGCACAGAAATTTTATTAGCAGTAATTCCTGCAAGTGCGTTGTTAATCGGATATTTAATTCAAAGAAAGAATGAATTAAAATTAAAGATTACAGAAAAGAAAATAGCTGCTTATACAGAATTTTTAAAAGGTTTTACAGAAACTGCTGTTGCAATAATGCACGCTAAAGAAGTAGGTGGAATAGATTCTGATAGACAAAGAATTCTTGCAAGAAATCAATTGCTACTATACGCAAATGATGGTGTGATCAAAGCTTATGATAATTGGATAAAATACACTGATGAAAACTCAGAAAGACACGGTGATAATACTGATGTTGAACTTTTTGGGAAATTCTTATTAGAAATTCGGAGAGATATATTAGAAGGAAAAACTAAATTAACAGTTGAAGAGATTAATAATCTTAACCCATTTTATAGGGGATAAAAATTCCACACGAGATATTGAGTATATTTCAAGATCGTCCAGGTCTAACACGATACGTATTATAAGTTGATAGTTTGACTATGCAACCGAAACAATCGGTAACAACCATGACAGAACACCTCACACACCCGGATCGCGGATCAACCTCGCAAAGAAAGTATACGAACCTGCAGAAGATTCATACCTCCTGATCGATTCGTACAACCGCAGGATCACGAGTCTGCGCATATCCGCCACCCAATGGTGTAACTAAACTGCATCTACTGCCACCACGAGGGGGAAGTTACGCACGCGCACAGCGAAATCGCCAGGGACACAATCACAACCCTTGTGCGTGCAGCGCTTGCTCATGGCGTGCGCAAGGTCAAGTTCACAGGAGGCGAGCCGCTCTGCAGGAGCGATTTCGTAGATATCGTGGCAGAACTGCCAGCACTTCAGGAGATCTCGGTTACGACCAATGGGACGCTGCTCCAAGCATGCCAATGATCTCGCAGAAGCTGGCTTGTTTAAGGCGGCTGCTCGTATATGATACGGTACGGGGGCCGGCGGACGTCAATAGAGACCGCGGAACTGTCGTGCCGTGTGGTGATGACATCGCAACTCCGGGGAGTTTTTATATCGGATGAGTTCTGATTTTACACAACATGGAAAGAGAAGAGCTCTGCCCTGATCGATGCGGGGGTTTGCTGCTGGCTGAGTACATGCAAGACATGGGTGCAGCCAAACCAGATGCGAAAACACGATATACAAGCCCTGTAATTAAGTGCGGGGTTTGATGACTTAAGAAAAGAAAACAGAAAAGGAGATGAAAAGATGAAAAGAAGAGCTTTAACAGGTTTAATTGCCATAGCTGCAATTGCGATGGTACTACTACTTGCAGGATGTGTTGAAAAGGAGGAACCAGCGCCCCCCACCACAACTCCAATCACCTATACACCAACACCCGAGCCAACGGTTACGCCAACTACAACGTTGACAGAAAAACCCACATCAACACCAGCGCCCACACCAGCAATTGCCATTACCGCGCCTAAGGATGACGATAAAGCACCAGAAGAGATGACCGGGACATTTGTATTACAAGTTACAGACCAACCGAGCGCGATAGGCGATTTTGACCAATTAAATGTCACAGTTTCAGAGGTGAGGCTACATAAGGCTGGTAATGAGACAAATGAAACTGGTGAATGGATGATACTTGAGCCATCAAATCACACATTTGATCTAACAAAACTGCAGGATGGAAACGTGACGACTATCGTTAACGAATCAATTGGGACCGGGGAATATACGCAGGTTCGGTTGATCGTTGAATCTACGAAAGGTCTTGTAAATGGGACTATGGTAGACGTTGCCGTGCCGAGTGATACGCTAAAGATTGTCAAGTCATTTACAATCACAGAAAATCAGACGGTGACTTTTATCTTCGATATACATGTTGTAAAGGCGGGGAAAAAGTATAATTTAGTTCCAGTGATTGGTAAATCTGGCGTAGTGATGAAATAGTTCGGATATCTGAAAACATGCGAGTCAGAGCCCGGACACCAGCGTTGAGTTGACAGCCCTGACCGCACAACTTATTTGTGTACCATGCACCTGTTACACAAAATGCAAGAATATCCCCCTCTGATCGACTCGTACAACCGCAGGATCAGGAGTCTGCGCATATTTGTCACCCAGCGCTGCAACTTAAACTGCATCTACTGCCACCATGAGGGGGAAGTTACATACGCGCACGCGCACAGCGAGATCTCCAGGGACACGATCACAACACTTGTGCGTGCAGCGCTTGCACATGGCGTCGGGAAGATCAAGTTCACAGGAGGCGAGCCGCTCTGCAGGAGCGATTTCGTAGATATCGTGGCAGAACTGCCAGCACTCAAGGAGGTCTCGGTTACGACCAACGGGACGCTGCTTTCAAAGTGTGCTTACGATCTCGCAGAAGCTGGGTTACGTCGCGTGAATGTGTCGCTTGATACACTGCGTCCTGACCGGTACCAGCGGATCACAGGAGGTAGTAGTGATGTGCTTGACTCGGTGCTGGATGGGGTGTGCGCGGCTGTGGACGCGGGGCTTACGCCGGTTAAGCTAAATATGGTGCTCCTGGGCGGGATAAATGACGACGAGATATGGGATCTGGTCGATTTCGCACGGTCAAACCGGGATGTTATACTCCAGATCATCGAACTGATGGATTTCACAGGAATCTGCGAGAATGTCGATATGGGCGCGGTCGAAGACACGCTGCGCGCACGCGCATCCGAGATCATCACGAGACGGATGCACCGCCGCAGGAAATACATGGTCGATGGTGCAGAGGTCGAACTCGTGCGGCCGATCGATAACTCCCTGTTCTGTGCTAACTGTAACTGCCTGCGTGTGACCTCTGATGGAAAATTAAAAGGTTGTCTGCTCAGTAATGACAACCTCATAAACATATCGGGCGCATCCGAAGAAGAGATGCATGAACTGCTCGAGAGGTCGGTTGCCATGCGCAAGCCATATTACTCCAGGTGTGTGAAAGATTAATATAGTACAATTGATGTAGGTTGATAGGAATACGTAAATCCGATCAATATAATCTACAGTGCTTGAAGATAGGAGGTATAAATGACAGCCCTGATCGACATCAAGAACCTGAGCATGGAATTCAAGGGCAAGAAGGTTCTGAAAAATATCAACCTGACAATAGAGGAAGGAGAGTGTATTGGGATTCTCGGGCGCAGTGGTGCAGGAAAGACTGTACTGATGCACCTCTTAAGAGGAATCAAGGAACACGAAACCAGTTCCGGAGAGGTCATCTATCACATTGCATACTGCGAGAATTGTGCTCATGCCGAACCGCCAAGCAAGGTTGGAACGCCATGTCCAAAATGTGGTACCGAACTCACACCGATGGATGCTGATTTTGTATCGCTTGACAAGTATAGCCCGCTTCGGCGTAGTATTGCGACCCGGATTGCGATCATGCTCCAGCGCACCTTCGCGCTCTACGGGGATGAACGGGTGATCACGAACGTGATCAACGCGCTCATCGAGGTAAATTACCCGGCAACAGAAGCTGTCGATAGGGCGGCTGATCTCATCGATCAGGTGAATCTGTCTCACCGGATGATGCATGTTGCAAGGGAATTAAGCGGTGGTGAGAAACAGCGTGTCGTGCTTGCACGGCAGCTTGCCAAGGCGCCAATGGTGCTCCTCGCAGATGAGCCGACAGGAACGCTTGACCGGAGGACTGCCGAAGCCGTGCACGAGAGCATCGTTGCTGCGAAGAATGATTACGGCATGACTCTTGCGATCACCTCGCACTGGTCTGGTGTGGTCGAAGAACTGGCTGACCGGGCAATACTGCTCGAAGACGGTGAGATCGTCGAACAAGGTGATCCAAAAACGGTCATTGACCGGTTCATGAGCACGGTCGGCACGGTCGGATCGTACACATCAGAGATCGGAGAGCCGATCATCAAGGTCAATGACCTGAAGAAGACCTACATCTCGGTCGACCGTGGTGTCGTGCGTGCCGTGGATAACATCTCGTTTGAGGTGTCTGAAGGCGAGATATTCGGTCTCGTCGGTGTCAGCGGTGCAGGGAAGACAACTGCATCAAAGATCTTAAACGGATCTGTGAATGCAACATCAGGTGCTGTTGATGTTCGGATCGGGGATGATTGGATCGATCTGACAGACCGGGGTGCTGAACGTGCCGGGCGGGCAGTCAAACACATCGGACTCCTGCACCAGGAATATTCGCTCTACCCGCACAGGAATGTGCTCGATAACCTGACCGAATCGATAGGACTGGAACTGCCCGGGGAACTGGGCGAACGAAAATCCATACTCGTCCTGAAGACCGCGGGATTCACTGAAGATAGGGCGCGTGAGGTTCTTGAGAAGATGCCGAATGAACTGAGTGTCGGGGAGGCACATCGTGTTGCGATGGCGCAGATACTGATCAAGGAGCCGAGAATCATCATTCTCGACGAGCCAACCGGGACGATGGATCCCGTGACCAGAGTTGATGTGACAAAATCGATCCTTGAGGCAAGAGAGGAACTCGGGGAGACATTCATAATCGTGTCGCATGACATGGACTTTGTCGAGGATGTCTGCGATCGTGCAGCGCTGATGCGAAACGGCAAGATCATCGAGATCGGTGATGTAAATACTGTGATCACCAAACTCGATGAAGGCGAACGCGACGAGATGTATAAGCCATGATCGATATCGAACTCGATAACAAGCCGCTCACCGTGCCTGATGGCTCCACGCTTGCGGATGTGCTCAAACATGCAGAGACTCCTTATAAGGGTACAACCATCGCCATCATCAAGGGGACTGAGGAGTCGAAAGAAGCGACTGCCGAGTACCTGATCAGTACGACGAAAGGCGATATCGGGATCGAACTATCAGCACATCAAGATGTCTGGCGGGATGCGGAATCAGGGATCGTAAATTCTGGCGTCAGGTGGGCTGGAAGAGATGCGCTCGCATTCGGACCGTTTAAAACAGGTATCGCTCCATCCCACCGGGACCACGAATATATGCGGTGGGACGTGCTCTTTGGCACAGGCGGATATGCTGCCGACCATACCTACATGGTCATATCGAAAAAACTACACACCGCGGCACACGGAGCACCGCTGGATAGCGGCGTTTTCGGAAGAATCGTTAGCGGGAGGGGTGTGATTGAGTCTCTCGATACAGGCGACTCGATAACGGGCATCGCCCCTGTCGAGCGGTGGGAGACGATCATCAACAAGATCGTGACGACCGACCTCGCAACCGGAATCGAGTCAGGGATGCGAATATTCACATGCGCAACGATTGAACTCTCGCCGGATGCCCCTTACGGCGCAGAACATTTCTTAGCAGCGATAAAGGACGGCACATTGACATTCAGCACCGTCTCACACGCGTTTGCATCCACAGAATCGCTGCAAGGCGAAGAATGCCCGTTCGAGCAGAAAGAGCCGAGAAGAGCCGGCATAATAACAGCCCGGTCGAACGGTGCCGGACTCGGGCGCATATATATATCAAAACTTGACAAGACCTCATCCCCGAGCCACTCGGTGGTCGGTACGGTGACCCACGGCATGGAACTGATCCAGCTCGTGGAGAATAATCAGGCAATCGCGCTTCACGTCAATCCTGAGCGCATCATGCTGCTTGGCAGGACATTCAAAGCGGCAGAGGCGGAGATGGGAGAACGCGGCATAACCCTGCGTCGCGATGGGGAGACCGCTGATTCCGACGTGATCGTGCAGCAGACTCCTGAGACCACGATAGAGATCGTGGGAGCCGGCGCGGTTACCGGGCACGGGGTTTCCCAGAAGAATCTCATACGAATCAAATTATATGACGATCTCGCACCAAAGACGATCGAGTTCTTCCGCCACGCTCTCGGGCTGCTCAAATCACCGATCGGCGCGCTTCCGGTCTTTGCGGTGTATGAGGATACCCGGCTATTCAGGGTGCCTGAGGTGAAGAAAGAGGTCATGCCAGAGAATGTACCCGAAGAGATCGTGTCAGCCGGCGAGATCGGCGTTACAAGTCAGGCTGCGAAGTACGCACAGATGGTTGGTGTGAAACTCACAGACGATTCGAGATACGGCCCATCCGGCGAGAAATTCGCGTACACAAACATCATCGGGCGAGTCATCGATCTCGATAAACTGTATGATATCGGGGACGGGGACACTGTTTACGTAACAGAGGTGTGAAGATGGGTAAAATTACCAGACTGGTTATGCTCTCTTCGGAACTGCCAAGTGAGATGCATCTTTTGATCTACGAACTCCATGCCGACGTCACGATCAAGGAGACCTGTTACGGCATGTTGATACACGGGGAAGAGGCGATGGTCACAGCGCTTGTCAACACCATCCGGAAAATCGATCCGGGCGCGTTTATCAAAGAACGGGGGTTTATTCCGGGAGATCCGAGAAGATGCCGCGCAGACCGCGGCGGCGGCGCACGTCCCGATTTCTACTCGATCCAGAAAGAGTATGAGGTGCTTCCCGCGCTTGCCCGTGCGCTTGCAAAGCTGCCGTACGATACTGCGCCTGCACCTGTGGAGAAGCCAGAGAAGCTTCCGGTTGCGCGGTTACGAGAGATCGTTGACGCTTAAGCGACTTTGGTTCATAAGTCCACCCAAAACAGCGTAGCAGGTGTCGGCTGATAACATAGATTTATGATTGAGATTGTTCAACTTTAACACACCTGTGAAGTCAAACCGAATGTAGCGTCGCCAAAAGTCATACGAAAAGCGATTATTGACAATGTAAAAACAACCCGACGTGATGAAAATGTCTGAATACCTCATACCCATAAAAATAGAGAAACTAGAAGACGGTGGCTATCTTGCAACAAGCGATACACTTCAGGGACTCGTCGCACAGGGAAGGTCGATAGCAGAGACGATGGAGATAGCGCAGGATGTGGCAAGAAAACTCGTTGAGTCCTGTATCGAGCATGGCGATCCTCTGCCGTATGAGATTAAATCATCAAAGAAAGTTATCCAGGACGTTAAAATACCGATAAGTGTGGCTGCATGACGCGATTACCATCCCTGACTGCAAGAGATGTTATCAGGAAGTTGAGGAAAGCGGGATTCGTTTTTGATATACAAGCAAAGAGAAGTCATGAAATCTGGTATAATCCAATCACAAAGAGAAAAACTACAATTCCAAATCATCCGGGTGTGGATCTCTAAAAAGGAACGTTGAAAGCGATCATTAAAGAAGCGGGGCTTACCGTGGAGGAGTTTTTGGAGCTGTGAGCAAAAAACTTCTATTCGAAATAGTTTGATTGCATACATGCACGAGTCTGTGCGCTTAACTCCGACGGCGACAGCACACCTATCAAGTCCGTGATCGCGCTTGAAGTTGCAATCAACGGCTGACAAAGTTGTGTCACATAAAATCAAGCAGCCCCATCTGTTTCGACTTATCACTCTCAAAAAGCGACTTGATCTCAAGACCGATAAGCTCGATCCGCTGCCGCGTATACTCGGATACCTCATATTCCGTTGCCACACGCGTGGACGTGTCGAGATACTTCTTGACAGAACCCTCTGTGACTGTCAGTATGACCCTACCGTGACATTTCGGGCAAATATCGCTCAGGAGCGGTCTCCGGAACTTCGCTCCGCACTTCACACACCTGACCTTCTGCCGAGAGAACGCACGGAGGTTTCCGATCATGTCAGGCAGGAAATGCGAGTTGATCACCCGCTCGGCAACATCGTCCGCATCGACCGCTCTTATCTTGCGGGCAAGCGCTAATTGCGCATCCATCTTCTCGATCATCGATTTAAGCGTCTTGTATGCGCTGTTCAGAGGTCCCGCTGCGATATTCGATGTCGGATGCGTGAACCTGCTCTCGTACTGCACCTCGGTCCCAAGATGCTTCGACACCGTGTCCATCATATCCTCGACATCCTTCGGGTTTGCGAAATCGCTTGCCGACTCATAGAACCGAAGTGGGTACTGTTCCATGATATCGATGTTGTGCGCCTCCTTGTCGATCTCCTTCGGATCGATCCGTGTCGTGAGCACGAGCGGGGCATCCATCCAGCCGCCACGCCTTGCAGGCATATACGATCGTGAGAAATTGAGTAAACCGTCCATGAGCAGCATGACGCAGTCTTCGTCGCCGTCACAATTGCGACGTTTCGCGGCATGGAAGAACGGGTGCGCATACCCGACCGATGCCCGCGTAAACCCAATAAGCCGCCCGAGCACGCCGGCAGAGGTGTGCGGGGCAAGCCCGATCACCAGCCTGCCGATGAGATCATTCCTCTTCGAGGCGTTGTAGTATGCAACGCCTCCGTAGTACTTCACGAGAAGATCATCGATGAAATGAGAGACCCTGAGCAGATATTCGCCAGCATCGATTGATAGTATGATATCCTGCACACGGAGGTCTAATATTTGGCTTTTATCGGTCAGTGGAAGTCCGTTGATATCGCATTCGTATCCGATACGCTTCAACGTATCGAGATCCACCCCTATCTCCTCCGCGCTGAAGTGCGTGAGCGGCAGGTCTGTCAGGTCATATCTCACAGTGCCGTCCTTGAAGACGAATACGCGGTGTTTTGCGCGGAGAATTCCTTTCTCAAGCGATTCCGGACTCTTATCCTTCGAGATCATGCCCTGAACTCCCTTGAAACTCGGAAGATTGTCCCGCTCCCCGAGGTTTGCGAACGCTGAGGCATACCGCGTCTTCAGATCGAGATCGATCTTCCGGGCAGACGACGCCTGCAGACCGCATTTCGGACAGGTACGGCTCTCGACATGGATGTCGCACCGCGGGCAGAAGAGCACCGGCTCGGTTCTTGCCCCGCATCCGCAACTATATTCATAGGTCTCGTTTCCGCAGGACGGGCATCTGCGCATCCCGATCTCGACAGGGATCACGCCGATTCCTGCATTCATCGATTGGGTATAGTTCGATGCCTGTGTAAGCAACCTTGATTTCCCGCCGGTAGTCCCGACAGGGAATAGGACATGAGGCGCCGGCTTCATCTCCCGTTTGTCGGATTTTTCGGGTCTCCCCATCCGTGCACCGATCCTGGTTGGCGCCCTCGGTCTGACACGGATGCCGCTTATCTCAAATATCGCATCCAGAATGTTTGCATCTTTGAGATCGGTTCCCCCTGCATCCTGCCCTCCGCCACCTCCGCCATTCCATATCCCATTTCCGACGCATCGCATCAGTGGAAGCGGATCAGGTATCGCTAACGCCTCCGGCGTCGACGCCCGGGACGGAGAATTTTTCACGGGCGTTATCTCGCCATCCACGACCCTGTGCGGAACAAGAATCGTCTCGAGAATCCCTTTCACGCCCGCATCGTTTGGGATCAGAAGAACCCCATTATCAACCCTGCCGTGCAGGGAGATCTGTTCGGATAGGTTTCTGAAATCCTCAATCGAGATATCGTGCCAGAGGTACGTGAATTTGGGATGGAGCGGGACACCGTAGCGGTCGCAGAGTTCGAGTGCAAGTTCCTGATCCGGATCCTTAAGATCGGCGTCTGCCATTTCGCGCACAGTCTCAGTGCTTGCTGCCTCTTTAAGTTCTGATATCCACCACTCAAACGAGTACGAAGGCGGCATCAGCGGGTGGTTGTTCTCAAGGAAATCGCCGTAATTGATGAGAATCTCACCGATGTCAAGGATCTCCTCGACCCGGTCATGCAGCCGCACCGCCTCTTTTTCATCATCGATGCGCACCACCTCCCCGCCAAAGAGGCGCACGGTTGGACCCTCGATGCCGGTCACAGGAGCGATACCTGCCGCCTTACCAGGACGTTCGACACGCGTCTGGGTTCCAGTGGCAAGAAAGCTATCGGTTATGATCATAGTCGCAGGAGAGACGCCCGCGGCAGCAAATCCGGTGTTTCTCGCCCTCCCGTACCTGAGCCGGAACCCGCCGGGTCTCGATGGATGCGAAAAGACAGGTCTTCCCGCAATAAGGTCATTTAGGTACTTGCCCTTCGGTTCGATTACTGTGCTGCCGTCGTCATCACTTGCCCCCTTCGTGACAAGCCGGTTTAAGAAATCCCAGCCATCGAGATGCAGTTTCGCCACATGTTTCAGAATCTTTGGCGCCTTGAGTGCCATGCCTTCTGCGATGACGAGAGCCATTCCGCCGCGGACGCGGTTCGTCTCGATCCGTGCCAGATTCCGGTAGCCCTCGACCTCCTTTTCCTCGGTCGGCTCGCCATCGATGCAGATCGGGCAGTTTGTCGTGATCAACCTGACCTCCTCGTCGCTTGGCGTGTACTGCAGGTTTGCGACCGTCCGGTACTTCGTTATCTCTTCCACGCACCGCTCGATCTCTTCGGTTCTCGGGATGTACCTGTTGATCCCGAGTTCCCGCCGCACATAGTCGGCAACCAGCACGGATAGCGCCTGCGCAGTACCGCCAGCACTCCTGATCGGTCCTGCGTAGAAGATGCGGATAAATTCGGTGCCGTCGTCATTTTTTTCTATAGTAATCTTTGCAATCCCTTCTATCGGTGCCGCAACGACCCCTTCGGTCAGGAGCGCAACAGCGGCTCGTATCGCCATCTCTACAGCCTCATCCCTACTCTCGAAGGGGTGGATGCGCATACCTGCGAGGTCAGCACCAAGTTGCATCGCAGACTCCTCCCTGCTCATCTTAAGATCATAAGCCAGTTCACGAATCCGGTCCGCAACCGGAATGCCGATCAGATTCTCGACCCGATCCGCAAGGTCTTTCGCCATCGGAATTTCAGGGTACGTCTCAGGGTCGTAACCGCGCAAGCGTGCCTCTGATGCGATCTCGACGGCGCGCTCCAAATCGGTTTCAAGAGCATCAAAATATGAGTGCGTACTGTCAGGTGTCACGGTTTGGATGTTGGTGGTTATGCGATGTAAATGTGTTGATCGATCTGTTCAATACCCGAATCCAGAGTAATATTTTTATATCAGTAAAAAAAGTAAGAAAAATTATACACCGTGAGCGAGAAGGGGCAGATTGCGATTCCGGTCGATCTCAGGAAGGATTCAGAGATCGCACCCGGCGAGAAACTTATGGTGCTGAGAAGAAGGGACGGATCTGGCATCCCCCTCGTCAAATTAAGCGCAATGGACGATCTGATGCGGAGGGTTTCGGAAGATGAAGACCTCTTCTCAAAAATAAACGATAAGGAGGTAGAATATGAATGTTAAACGGCTCGTTATAGCAACGATTCTGGGCATACTCTGCGGTCTCTTCTGCATGTACGGGGCAATGACCAAGTTCCCGGGGGAATTTGATACATTGGCGCTGATCGGAATCGTGTACAACAGGGCGCTTATTGGAATCGTTATCGGAACTTCAGATAACATCGATCTCCATCCGGCACTGCGCGGCGCAGTGATCGGGGTTGTGGTCAGCATGGCGATGGCGATATTCGATGCTGTGTGGATAGTTGTGGGACTCGGACTGGTGTACGGTATTCTGATCGATGTCGTGACATCAAAGCTTGAAGATCGGATATAACCGGAAAAGGAGGTGAAAACGTGTCAGTATGTAGAGACTGTAAGTTCTACAATCCGATAGATGACACTGTAGGCGACTGCTTCGGTGCAGAGGTTTCCGGCGACATGGACAGGAAGCAACTGTCCGGCAGATGCGTACCAGCCAAATGACTGACGATACTTGCTTTCGGGGGTGCTTCCCCATTTTTTATTTTTATGGTTCAACTGCCCTCCGATTTGCTGCTCGGCATCGGTCTGCGGTTCGATGAAATGTAGGTCACCCTAATTTATGTAGGGCAGGTTATTTGCACACCTAACGATACATCACAGAAGTAAATCCCAAAAGGAGGTATATAAGATGAGATCACTGAAAGATGTGGAACCTGAGACCACTGTGGTCGTTAAAGAGATCACAGGCGGTCTGGATGTTAAAGAACACCTCGAAGAACTCGGCGTAACCGAGGGAACCGGGCTCGAGGTGTTAGCGACCGAGCCGGTGCATGTGCATTGGGGACCGATCGCTCTAAGAACAAAGGATCAGGATGAATTGGTCATAGCCCGCGGATGGGCTGATAAGATCTATGTTGAGAAGGAAGGAGAGATAACCCCACTGCTAATACTGGAAGAAGGAGACACGGGAACCGTCAGGTCGATTGAAGGCGGAAAGGATTTCGAGGGGTTTCTTTCCGAATATGGGATCGTAGAGGGAAGCGAACTTGCATTCCTGCGCCATGTGCCGGATTGCACCATGGTAGTTTCGTCCGGAGACGCGGAGATGCGGATGGGTGAAGGTCAGGCATCGAAGATCTTTGTGACACAAGATGGGAAATCCATCCAGCTCAACCATCTGAAAGAGGGTGAAAGTTCCACTGTGGAAAAGATCGTTGGCGGAACCCATGTCAAGGAGAAGTTTGAGCAGATCGGACTCGCAGAGGGTTCTCGGATAATTCTGCTCAGGAGAGAGATAGCAGCGCCGGCGCCCGATAAAGGTACGTACATACGTGCAAACGTAGGCGGGCAGCACATCACCATCGGTCACGGTCTGGCTGAAAAGGTGCTTGTAAGTTGAATAAACGAGAAGCCCGGTCCCTGAACTATTGATCACGAATCGGGCTTTATATTAGCTATTATTGGGGGTATCAATGCCGGAAAGGAAGATATGGGAACTTAAGAATCAAACGGTCTGTTCAATCCTCGGATTGACATACAATGACAGGGAACTAAGCGATCTCTTCAAGAGACTGAAACTTGACTGCGACTCGGTCACGGCTTATGAGATGCATGGCGGACTCATTCAGGCATGTAGCAGCCAGAACAAGACATCCAAACAACTGGACCGGATATTAAAGGACCGGTTCGAGCGATACAGGAAGGATATCGAACGCATTCCACAGGAAGAAATTTACAGACATATCGAGGATGGGAGCAACGGGAACGGCACGGATATCCCTATTCCTGCGCTCATCTGGTTTGCTGTGCGGAACCAGCGTGGAGATGCCGATGCAATCGAGGCAGCAGTCTTTGCTGCCACGCACATATATGAACATCGAGCATCGAGGTTCTATGGCGAGCTTCGCAGAGCGCTGCCCTGCGGTGTTCCTGAGAACATCCTGGTGGAGTTTACGGGTGCTTCGAAAGCGAACGAAAAACTCCGGACAAAGTGCAACAGAATAGAGCGGAAGAGAGAGCAGCTAAAATCAGAGATCGAATCCGTCAGAGAGGATCGGTTAAGGATCACCGCCGCACTGGACGAAGAGAAGCGGTTGAATAGGCAGTTGGTGAGTGATTTAGAGGGACTTGGTGGCGAAGATACACTCAACCAAACCGAGAATCTGAAAAAGGAGATTGATTTCCTCACCAGTGAAGTGAAGCGGCTGACTGATGAACTGCTATCGCGGGATCGGAGAACACGAGATCGGAGCGATGATGTAAAATCCGGAGAGTTGGTGGAGATCGAGCATCGTCCTGAATCAGATATCGGGGGTGAAGGGGCGAGTGCCGATTTAAATGGGGCGAGAGTGGCTTATATCGGTGGCGTGGAATCGCTCATGCCGTACTACAGGGATGCGATCGAATCCGTTGGCGGCACGTTCTGCTACCACTGCGGGCGGTGCATCCAGGGGAGAAAGGAGATAGAGACTCTTGTGGATGGGATAGATATGGTATTCTGCCCTGTGGACATAAACAGCCACAACGCATGTAAATACGTCAAGAAGGCGTGTAAGATGAGAAACAAGCCGTGCCATTTCCTTCGCAGCTCGAGTCTCAGTATGCTTATCCGGGAACTGGGGGATCATGCCGTGAAATGAAGGGTTACCCCTTTTTCCGCATCCTTCGGATCTCCCGCAACCTCCGCACCGCCACCTCTAAAACGAAGATGATCATCGCAGCGAGCAGAAACGGCAGTCGCATATCCTCTGGCTCCTGAACGTTACGCGTGGATCGCGCCCTTAAATTGTCAAGCAGCGGATCGATCTCATCCTCTTCATACACTGCCCCGCCAAACATATCGATCGTGTCCTCCAGGTCTTCTGAGAACCCGACATCCAGAAACTCGGCAGGATAGTTCACAGCGATCGAATATCCCGAGATATCCAGGAATCCGAGGGATTCTGTCTTAATCGAGGTCTGGTATCGGTCTTTGTCGATCTGCGAGAGTTCAAGTTGCTTCCCATCCAAGTTTATGTTCGGAACGGTGTCTGACCTGACACCAATAATCGCAGGATCGCCGAGATGGACATCATCGCCAGTGATCACGATCTCATCGTTCCTTCTCGGATTCCCGACCGCCCAGTTAACAATTCTCGAGATCAGTTCGGCATTATCTCCGCTGTAGAGCGCGCTGCTCCATCCTGCGCCGTCATCGGTGCTTAAGGAGACCACATGCCCCATGCCAAGCCGCCATGCCGTGACGACCGGCTTTCCCGCGCCGGTCGTAACAAGCGTCTGCGCGCCTGTCTTCGGGGTGACCTTGTTGTAGCCGGTGATCGAGCCTGCGAGTGCAAGATTATCTGTGATGAAGTGGTTCGGATTTAGGACGCTAATCGAGAAGTCCCCTTTTGTCGTATCATCCGGCTCTTCCGGCTTCTCCCCAAAGATGATATTCAACCGCTCCGATTCCGCGGGCCTGTAATAGATTCCGCGGCCCTCTGATGCAAGGGATTTCATGAAATCTTCGTTTGTCGTCTCGCCAACGCCTACAGCGTACGTGGTGATGCCGGAATCCGCCATCGCCTTTGCGAGGTTAAAACAGGTATCATCGCCGCTTGTCATTCGCCCATCTGAGATGATGATTACGCTCTTCGCGCCCACATACCCATCCAGCATCGTGGAAGCGGCTCTCTGCGCAGTGTCCAGATGGGTGGTTCCGCCATGTTTTAACGTCGTGATCTTATCTTCAAGCGTACTCTTATACAGTCCTCTGGTCAGCGGGGATACGGTGTATGCTCGTTGATTGAATGCTATCACACCGATATGATCGTTTATGCTGATTCCGCGAAGTATATTGATTGCCAGCGCCTTTTCCATGCTTAATGCGGTATCATCTCCATACTCTGTGCCGACACTTCCTGAAATATCGATTATGATCACCACGCCAACGTTTTTGCCTTCTCCCTCGCTCTCCTTAGATCTTACAGGAAGTAGCGTCTCAAACTGCGAGTCATAGTACCCACCCAGGTCATACGCACGATCCCCACCTGTGACCACAAGCCCGCCGCCATTCTGCAGATACATCCTCAACTTACCGAGTTCATCTTTATTAAGATCGTTTACATGGGCATTATCAAGAACCACGGCAAGATAGTCCTCGGGATCAGCCGATGCCACTGAACTGATGGTTGTTGTGTCGTACAGTTCGGCAAGCGTCTGGGATAGCGGAGAGTTCCGCACCGCCACGAGAAGAATCGTTGGTTTCGGCACCACATAGACCGATTTGTAGAATACATTGTTATCTTGCCTCGCATCCTCGTTTTCAGGCACAATCTCTGCTTTTATGGTGTGCGAGCCCGTGTTTCGGAAGGTGTGTGGAATCGATACGGTCGTCTCCCGCTCGGTCTGTGTAACCGCGGTTTCCTTCATTCTTACGTCATCGATCGTGACCGAAAGCGTGTATCTCGCATTATCTCCTGCCTGCCGCACCAGAATTGTAAACGACTGCTCGCTGTCCACGATCACGTCCTTGCTTCCGATGATCTCGACGCTCAGATCGTTCTGCTCTGGCTCCTGCCGGATGGCGCAGACCGTGGTATTAATATTCGTTGCGAATGCGATGGTATCGGCCAGATCGAGCCCGTAATTGTTGTTGCCGTCGGTCACGAGCAGGACGTTGTCGTTGCCTTGTGCAAACTCGGTGATCGCATCCCCGATCGCTGACCGAACACCTGTGATCTGGTGGATGCTTGTCGGGGTGCGGCTCTGGAGCCGGTCATAGACGCGCGTCCCTGTATTGTTATCAAAGAGCGCCATGCTCGCGGTGTGATCATCGATTATGATGACGCTCGGGGTCTCATCAAAGACGGTTCGCGAGACCAGATCGTAAGGGGACGCAAGCGCTACGATCAATAGCAGGAACACAACAGTCCGGGCGATGATTATTCCTTTCTTATGCCCCTTTCGGATGAGGTATACTGCTGCCACGAGCACAGGGATTGCGAGCAAGAGGAGATACGGATGTGCCAGAAACATGGGTGTATGTTGGGGTGGATGGGATGTAAAGGTTCTTTCCCTTCAACCGACGTCCACCCAGAGGTGGAGCGATCGATACGGCTCCCTGGTCTCGTCAAATTCGTTATGATCTTGATCCCTGTACAGCAAGAACTCCACCTTCTGGTCTTCCCCTTTCTTAGTCGCCTCGAAGAAGAAAGGCTCTTCCCATGTCTCGCTATGCTCAAGACAGAGTTCCTCTCCACCTATAACCGTCTCGTTAAGTTTCGCTTCCAGCAAGTACGTTATGCTGGCGTATTCATGATTTACAACACCGATTATGACCTCGCCCTCATCCCCAACCGCCAGATCCGTTGGATAATCGTCCGCCATCCCCGCAGGACCGAGGATATAAAATTCCGTGAACTTCTCGCCTTGCTTCGGCGTCACTATCACATATACAGTCATAACTATTGCAAGGACGATTGCGACAATGAGGACGATCGATAGTATCCTGTCGATAGCCCTACCTCTCGATTCTGACATGTTGCATGTAATCTTCTTATCCGGTTCATATATCATTCTGCTGCCCGATCCGGGGGGCGACCAATCAATTCCCTGCCGCCGTCGTCGCAGTATCCTTCCTATCTATAGCGCGCCTGACATGACCAATGGCATCCTCCAGTTCAGCATGTCCACATGCCGCAAGCATATCGATGATCCTTCGCGTTGTTACACGCTTCCGTTCGTGCTCCCGCACCTGATAGACCCGGATTGCGCGGAGGAGGTCGATCTTTCGAAACTCTGGCCAGAATGGCGCACAGAAGTATGCTGCGCACTCGCTCCCGTTCGCCTGCCACGGAAGGAAGTTCGAGGTGCGGATATCGCCACCCGTGCGTATGATCAGATCGACATCAGGGATCAGGATCCCGTTCGTGTAGAGGTGCCCGGAGATTGTCGATTCGTCGATATCGTCCGCATGTAGTTCGCCGGACCGCACCTTGCGAGCCATGTCGCGCACCGCATCGAGAATCTCACGCTGCCCGCCGTAAGCAGTAGCGATGTTGAGATACATTTCATCATAACCGCGGGTTGCATCCTCTGCATGTCTTATCGCATTCTGTAGACCGCTGGGCAGCAGATGCACCTCGCCGATTGCAGAGATCCGCATCCGTCTCTCGTGTGTGCGTGGGTCATGGATCAGTTCATCGAGTTTCCTGATGATGAGATCGAAGATCATGGCACGCTCATCGCTGGTGCGTGAGAAGTTCTCGGTTGAGAATGCGTAGATCGTTGCCTGTTTCACGCCGAGTTCCCAGCACCAGCCAAGAAACCACTCTGTCGTCCTGGCGCCATACGTATGTCCCAGATTGCGCACGATGCCGAGTCTATCAGCGTATCTGCGGTTCCCGTCCATGATAACAGCGATATGGCGCGGTATATGGTGTTTCCTGATCTCGCCGGTCAGCAGACGTTCATAACCGCGGTATATAAGATTGCTGAAGAACACGCCATCCACCTCCATGTATTGATCTGTTTTTTGTTTTTTTAAACTTGTCTGCTTTTCTTATAAATATAGTGTTTCCGAAAAGTTTGGCTTCCGGACAAAATTTGTAATGGTCAGTTGGATGCACAACACCGCGATTGACATAAACAACATCGGCAGGGAATACAACCACAGAGAGCACAGAGGGACACAGAGGATCGGTTTAAAAACTCTGTGCTCTCTGTGTCCTCGGTGGTTAAATCCGGTGGCTTTTACCGCTTGTGTTGGATCGATTCGACCACAACACTTCTGGACAAAATTGCGACTCTATTTTGAGGATGTTCAATCTGAGTAGATGCGGCTTACGACTGCTGATATGTCCGTGAAACATGACAGATTCGCATGAGTCTTGTATCGGGAACACTATGCAGGCGGATGAAGCGCGAGATATGGCATGACCAGGAAGAGCATAATATTGATAACCCCGTGCGATATCGATACGCCATATATCGATCCGGTCTTTCTTACGACGAGTGCATATATAAATCCGATCTCCCCTGCAAGCACGCAGTCGAGCCATGAGTTTCCAAGATGGAGGAAGCCAAAGAGCATAGAGACTATCAGAATCCCGCGCATACCAACAGCCGCTGTGAATGTGTGCTGCAGGAGCCCACGAAAGAGGAGTTCCTCGAGAAAGCCGGTACAGATTACGAGGATCAGGATCGGCACAACCCATGACACGCGCGCACCGATCATAAACTCTGGCTCAAGCATATAGTATTCCACCATCCCAACCGGTATTCCGAGCAATATGATTCCGTAAGTAAGCGGGACGTCCCGGTATGACTGGATTTTAAAACCCACGCAACGCAGGTCAATGCACTGGATGTATATGCATGTGAAGATCGCTGCGAAGAGCGGAACGCCCACGATCAAAAACCACAATATGTATTCAAAGTGCATTAGCGGGATGCACAGAGACAGGATCCTGATGAGCGGGACTATAGAGAGGGATGCATACAGGTTTGAAAAGTATCTGTTCTCCACGATCGTGCTATGAAGTAGCAGGAAAACCAGTATACATCCGTGAGCGATCATACCGGTCTTCAGGTTGCGGGTGGTTGCAAATTCCGCAAGCAGCAACAGACCTGTATATATCCCAAGTATTATAACCCCTGTATCAACAGTCATCCTCTTCCGCGGCATCTGTATGTAACTTCAAGCCGCAAGGTATTTATATTATGATGGCTGACAATTATTTACATAACTGATGGAGTGTGTGTTAGTAGATGATCACAACGGTAACAACTGTGACAACGGTAACAACTGTGACGACAGTCGCGTCGGCTGTTGCAACCACGCTTGGCGCTGTAGGGACTGTATTATTGATCTGCTTCCTTATCATCAAGGAACTATCGGATTCACACGGTGGCGCAAGATCGCAGAAACTGGCAAGAAACACCGTGCTGGTGATCATACCTCTTCTCTTTGCATTTGCAACGATTGTGGTTGTTAAGGTCGTGGGGGTGCTTACATGAAACATTATATCCTTGCCATGGTGGTGCTATTCTCCTTAGCAGCGCCTGTGATGGCAGCGGCGAACCTGACTGCGAATCAGATATCATACACGGAGATGTGGGTAGACGGAACCGAATTTACTCCGAATGCGACAGTAACGCTATCGACATCGACGATCGTTCCGGTCACGGCACCAGGTAGTGCGTATTCATACGAGATGACCGGGATCCATCTACCAGCAGGTTCGGTTCTTACACTCAAAGCTTCGCCAGTAAAGGGTGACCTCAATATACATGTGAAGAAATACTGGCCTCTTGTGAGGACTTACAAATACCCTGCCGACCCAACAACCGGGACTGTGCATGTGAAACGCAGTATCTCACCATGGATTGCAGGCACATTCCAGACTATACGGGTGTATGGGACAACAAAAGACCCCAATATTGTAGTAAACCTGAGTGTCACAGTGCAACGGGACGTGACTGCGAACGAGAGTGGATCGTTTAGCGAGAAAGTCGATATAAGCGCGATTCCGGCTGGTGAATATATGATAAGCGCGATCGATGACGACCTCCCCCCCAATAGTGCCACAA
>JAUVWP010000085.1 GCA_030604085.1 Methanosarcinales archaeon
AGGTCGTCTTCGCTGATCAGACCGGCGCTCGTTCAAATCAGACCGTGGCGGGATTGAAATATTAGATAAGTCGGTGCATCATCATAATATTCATCGCGTTCAAATCAGACCGTGGCGGGATTGAAATCGTGTTCTGCGCACACGAGTAGTTCGTTGCGGTTGCGTTCAAATCAGACCGTGGCGGGATTGAAATAAAAATCAAGACTGTGTGCCTTTTTCAGATGTCGCTGTTCAAATCAGACCGTGGCGGGATTGAAATATGTTTGGATAGCACCATGCAATTCGATGTAACGCCCGGTTCAAATCAGACCGTGGCGGGATTGAAATTTTGTAAATGATGAGTATATAGGACTTATAACATTTGTTCAAATCAGACCGTGGCGGGATTGAAATTCTTCAACGCGATCACCATCGCACATTACAGGTATAGTTCAAATCAGACCGTGGCGGGATTGAAATAAATAATAGGCAGCAACGAGCAGAGCACCACCAAGAAGTTCAAATCAGACCGTGGCGGGATTGAAATATTACATATTCTTGTTCATAAACCGTAATTTTTGAGTTCAAATCAGACCGTGGCGGGATTGAAATTGGAATTTTAGGAATTGCTATAGGTGCGATAAAGGGGTTCAAATCAGACCGTGGCGGGATTGAAATACGCATTACACCGGCTCAGACGGTGAAATACAGATAGTTCAAATCAGACCGTGGCGGGATTGAAATGAATTTAGCAAGTGCGTTTAAAACGTCCGCAACCACGTTCAAATCAGACCGTGGCGGGATTGAAATTTTCAAGAACCATATTTACACATCCGATGTTTCTACAAGGTTCAAATCAGACCGTGGCGGGATTGAAATGCAGTCTTCTGGAACAATATCGCGATGAAGGAATATCAGACAGTTAGCCGCGCCGCTCTCACTTCACAACCTCGCTCGCATTCGTGATCACAGGATCAGCGCCCAGAACCTCGAGCCATGTCGCGATCTCATTCGCACCATGATGCCCGCCAGTGACCGCGATCGCGTGACGAAGCGCGCAATCGACCACGACAACCGCGGGATCGGTCCATTTACTCCGCAGAAGCGGTGCAATCTTCCGAACAGCAATCCCGCAGGACATGATCGCGATGATCGCATCGTACCCGGGTTCCTCTGAAAACGCATCTGGAAATGCAGATTCCGAGTACCAGATCACCTCGCCGCCGACGAGACCTGCGACGCGCTCTGCAACCGCCCGGTTCCGCTCAAATGATATCACTGCGATCCGTATAGGTGCGACCTCCTGAAACTTTTTGGATGGACGGCATCGCCGATCAGAATCATGGCTGATCTCTCTATCCCTGCCGCCTCGACCTTTTCTGCAATATCCGCAACCGTGCCCCTGATGATTCGCTCATCCTGCCACGATGCCCGGTAGACAACTGCAACTGGCGTCTCTGGCGGATACTCGACATCGCCCATAATCTTCCCGATCTTGCCCACACCCAGGAATATTGCCATCGTTGCGCCGTGCTTTGAGAGTTCCCTGATCGAGTCTGCCTTGAGCGTCTCGCCAGCCGGGCGGGTGATGATCAGGGTCTCTGTGATTCCGGAGAGCGTGAGCTGCGTTTGAAGCGCAGCTGTTGCAGCAAATACCGATGACACGCCCGGAATGATCTCAACATTGATGTTGTGGTTCTTCAGCGCCGCGATCTGCTCGCATATCGCGCCGTAGAGTGACGGATCCCCGGTATGTAGCCGGACGACCGTCTTTTTGTCGCGGATCGCGCCCACCATGAGGTCGGTCAATTGATCAAGTGTGAGCCCGTGACTGTTAATGATCTCGCCGCAGCTGTTGGCGGCGACCTTGCGATCGACGAGCGAGCCCGTGTAGATCACGAGATCGGCTTTTTCGAGCAGTTCCTTTCCTCGAAGCGTTAAGAGCTTCGGATCGCCCGGTCCTGCTCCGACAAAATAGACCTTCTCCGGCGTGATCTGCCCCTCTTCCGCACCTCCTTTGCTTGCGCACAATATGCTGAAATAATCGCCCTTGTCTGGAATCTCATCTGTTACCCGCTCTTCGTCAGAGAAGAGCTTCTCAGCAAAGATAAAATTCGTGTAACCCTCCTCGATCAGACTGTCCCTGATTTTTTTTGGCGTTCGCGCCTTTAACACGATCTTTGTGGCGACAGGCGAGCCATCGCTGACCACAAACGAACGATCGATGTCGGCATCGGTTCTCGATGCGAATGCCGTGATTGAACTGATTCCAGGCACGGTTTCGATGGTGAGGTGTGGGTATTTTTCCCGTATCCGCTTTTTCAGGCGGGTGAACGTCGAGAAGAAGTTGGGATCGCCGATCAGCCCGAATGCGACCAGTTTGTGCATGGCGGCGGCGGAAACGACATCCGCGTTATGATCGATGGTTCGGTCCAGTGTGGTTTTGTCGTGCGTCATCGGAAAATCGAGTATCTCTGCATCCGTGTACGGCAGAACCAATTCTAAAGCAAGTTTTCCCGGAACAAAGACCTTATCGTTCTCCTCGAGTATCCGCATCGCCTTAAGCGTCAGCAGTTCAGGATCGCCGGGTCCGAGTCCAAGTCCGATCAGCATTGTTTTCCTCCTTGTTTTCTTGCACCCCCGACCACAATATATACAGGATTTGCCGGCTTAAACGCGGTCTCCCCAGCAAGTTCATATCCTTTCGAGACCTGAACGTGAATCACCTCCTCAAATATCCCGAGCGACTTCATGCACCCGATGATCCGGGCAGCGGTCTCGATCCGTGCCGCATTTGCGACCACCCGCCCCCGGACTTTGGCGCAGAGTCCCGCAAGCACGCGCTCGACATTCTTTGTGCCGCCGATAAATGCGCAGTCGATGCGGGCAGGCAGCAGGTCTGCAATCGCTTCTGCCGCCTCGCGGTGGACGAGCGTTACTTTATCCAGGATTCCGGTGGCAGCGAAGTTCTGTTCTGCCACCCTGATGGCTTCGTCCCGGATGTCGATTGCATAGATCGTGCCCGCGAATCTCGATGTCGCGATCGAGACTGCACCTGTGCCGCAGCCGATGTCGCAGAATGTGTCGCCCGGGTGGAGTTTGAGTTTCGCGATTGTGATCGCTATGATCTCTGGTTTGGTTGGGCTTGCTGAGAGCATTATAAACACCTATTCATATTTTCCAGCGGTTGTATTTATCTCTTGCTTTGGGATCTAAAACACTTCGCGTGTCTGCCCCCGACACCCGAGGTCCTGACAACCTCGCCCATGCGTTAGACATAAGTCTGAAAAGGGCATTTGTATGATCGGTGAGCATCATGAGAATCCCAGTAGTCGCAGGACAGTTCTATCCATCAAATCCCAGAACCTTGAAAAAGGATATCAAATCATACTTTTCAGGCATAACGATCACGCCGGATCCGGCGATCACGGGTGCGGTTGTGCCTCATGCCGGATACGTGTACTCCGGAAGAACAGCCGCGCATGTGTACGCAGCACTTCCGAACGCCGACACCTTCGTGATCATCGGACCAAACCACACCGGATACGGCTCCATGGTCTCGGTGTCGTCTGATACATGGAGTACGCCGCTTGGGGATGTCGATGCCGATCTCGATCTCATCGAGTCGCTTCCGCGGCGCATCATCGATATCGATGAGAGCGCACACCAGTACGAGCATTCGATCGAGGTCCAGCTCCCGTTTCTCCAGACGCTTTTCAAGGACTTCAAGATAGTTCCGATATGCATGGGCTTGCAGGACGAGGAGACCGCACGCGATGTGAGCGACGAACTGATGGATGCGATCTCGGAGACTGACAAGAAGGTTGTTGTGATCGCATCATCCGATTTCACGCATTATAAGCCGGCAGCTGTTGCGTATGACATCGATCATTACGTGCTTGACCCGCTGCTTGAATTAAACGTCACCGAGTTTTACTCACGGATCCGTGAGCGGGACGCTTCGGTATGCGGACACGGTCCGATCGCTGTGATGATGCGGGTCTGCAGGGGACTTGGCGCGAATTCTGCGAGACTGCTCAATTACTCAAACAGCGGAGATGTGCAGCCGATGGCAGAGGTGGTCGGGTATGCAGGGGTTGTGGTGGGGTAGTGCGTCATCACAGGTGCCCGCGAATATTCGTGTGATTCGTCTATTCGTGATCCTGATTCGAGCATCCGAGCAACTTGACAACCGAGGCGAAGTAAAATGAAACTCGCAGCACTCATCTCAGGAGGAAAGGATTCGTGTTATGCGCTTTATGAAGCGCTGACGGCGGGGCATGAGGTGACGCACCTTGTTGCGATAAAGCCGCAGAATCTCGATTCGTACATGTATCACACGATAAATATCGACATCGTGAGATTGATATCGCAGGCGTGCGGCATCCCTCTGATCCTGAAGGAATCGCAAGGCAGGAAGGAAGAGGAACTCGAGGATCTTTCAGACGCGCTTCAGAGCCTCGATATCGACGGGGTCATCGTGGGCGCAATCGAATCGGTGTATCAGGAGTCCCGTGTCCGGAAGGTCTGCGAAACGCTTCGTATTGCGATGTATGCGCCGCTCTGGCACCGGAATGCAGGTGAACTGCTCAGTGAGATGGCTGCGGTGATGGATATCAGGATCGTTCAGGTTGCAGCAGGCGGGATGGGTGAAGAGTGGCTCGGGATGCGGATCGATGAGGGCACGATACGTGATCTGCAGGAACTTCACAGGAGGTACCGCATCCATCTATGCGGAGAAGGCGGCGAATACGAAACACTTGTTCTCGATGCCCCGTACTTCAAGGAGCGGATCGAACTTGTAGAGACCGAGAGTGTCTGGTACGGGGATCGGGGTGTTCTCAAGGTGCTGGACGCGAGAGTTGTGGGGAAGTGAGCAAAGTCTTTGTGATCGATCCGGATTTGGGATACTGAATATCGGACCGAAAAATCCAACATTGGCGAGCATCCGTGATCCAGTGCTGTTCATCTCACAAACGATATCTATTTGACAGGACAAGACAATCCAGAAACCATGCGCCAGATGAAAATTGCAGTCGTTGAGGGTGATGGAATCGGAAAAGAGGTTATTCCATCCGCTCTTGAAGTGCTGGATGCTCTCACGCTCGATATCGAGAAAGTGCCGGTCGAGATCGGGTACGGCAAGTGGAAGCGCACCGGCAGAGCGATGACAGAGGACGATTTTGATATCTTCAGATCCTGCGACTGCATACTCTTCGGTGCGATCACGACACCGCCGGATCCGGAATATCGGAGCGTCCTCGTCCGGATCAGGAAAGAATTCGATCTGTATGCCAATATACGACCGATCAAGGGCATAACGAACTCCCGGGACATCGATTTCACAATCGTCCGTGAGAACACCGAGGGCATGTATTCGGGAATCGAAGAGGTTCTGCCTGATGCCGTGCACTCGACAAGGGTCATCACACGAAGCGGAAGCGAGCGCATCGCAGAGTACGCATGTTCGCTTGCCACTGAAAAACGCTTAACAATCGTGCACAAAGCGAATATACTGAAATCGTGCTGGCTTTTCCGGGAGGTGTGCATCGATGTCGCAGACCGGCACAAAGTCCGGTGGGAGGAGATGCTTGTCGATGCTGCTGCGCACCGACTGGTACTGAATCCGGAGCGGTTCGAGGTGCTCGTCACGACCAATCTCTTCGGGGATATCCTAAGCGATATGTCCGCAGCGCTCATCGGCGGGCTTGGCGTCTGCGCAAGCGCAAACATAGGGGCGGATTACGCGCTCTTTGAGCCGGTGCATGGCAGCGCTCCTGATATCGCGGGCAGGGGACTTGCAAATCCGATTGCTGCGATCCTGAGTCTTGCGATGATGCTTAAGTGGTACGGCAGGATCAAAGAATCTGATGCGGTGACGGGTGCAGTATCTGATGTGGTATCCCGCGGCATCACAACCCCTGACATCGGCGGGCGGTGCTCGACAACAGAGGTTGCAGGCGCGATCTCGCGTGCCGTTGGGAAGTAACTGGCAGGGGGATTGTGAAGTTATCCTAATGCGTGAGGAAAGGTTGAGGAGATCGATCTTCAAGTAGGATATTGGTCACAGATGCTGGCAGGAGTCGTTTGGACGAGAATGCAAAAAGACTTAACACCAGAAACAATATAAGAGCTACCGATGATTGAAGTGTCCGAATATCTGATAAAAAAAGAACTGGAAATTATCCCGAACACCGGATTCTATAAAAATGAAGAGGAGTTTGTAAATGACGCCATCAACACGCTTCTGGCTGCAAGAAAGGACTTGAGGATATCGATCGCATGTGAATTATACAGAAAGGATGCGGTTTCTCTCGGGAAAGCATGTGAGATTGCGTCTCTTGATATCGAGACGATGAAAGAGATTTTGCACGAGAAGGGGATTGTGCGGAAAGTGCATACGACGCCTGTTGAGATAGAGACGATGGCAAGAGAAGCTATCAAACGTTCCGGGCGATAGGATGCATGTCGTATGCGATACCGATTTCTTGAGCTCTTTTTTGAAGATCGGTAGATTGGAACTCGTAAAGGAGTTCTTTGGGGTGGACAATATACATATCCCGGTTGCAGTTCTGTATGAAATCGCAAAGACCGATTTGATCACCGATCTGTTAGATAAGCATTGTATACTGGTTATAAGGATAAATGACGCGGATTTAATAGAGATGGAACACGACATCTGGTTTGCAAGTCTCGGCTCTGGTGAAAAAGAGTGTATGGTACTTTGTAGACAGTTTCGGGACTCGATACTGCTCATAAGTGACAAAAAGGCAATGCGGGCTGCAGGCAAGAATCGCATCACTGTGTTGAACATTCCGGCATTGCTGCTCGCATGCAAAGAGACCGGAGTTCTGGATGGGGATGAGATCGCAGTTATTGTGGGGGATTTAAAGAAAATGGATTATTATGAGTTCAGTTACGAAGAAGAACGTAGATTGTCGGAATAAGGCCGAAAAGAGGGTTAAAATTGTGAAATTCCGATCCAGAGCACCGCTCACCCATCCCGCTCCACAACCTCGCCATCCGCGAGCCAGATCACCCGGTCCACAAGATCCGCGTCCTCAAGCTCGTGCGTAACCATCATGATCGTCTGCCCCGTATCCCGGTTCAGCGCCCGGAACAGCTCAAGTATCTGCCTCGACGAGACACTATCCAGATTCGCGGTCGGTTCGTCAGCAAAGAGGATCTTTGGCTCATTGATGAGCGCCCGCGCAATCGCAACCCGCTGCTGCTCGCCGCCTGATAGCTCCTTGGGACGGTGGTCTGTCCTCTCAGTGAGTCCGACCTTCTCGAGCGCATCCATCCCGCTTCTGGCGCACTCATCCCGCGATAAGCCCATCGCCATCGCTGGCAGATACACGTTCTCAAGCGCGGTCAGTTCAGGCAGGATTGCGTACTCCTGAAAGACGTATCCGAACTTCTCGAGCCGAAACCTCGTCCGTTCGGATTCGGAGAGCCCGGAGATATCGACCCCATCGATTATGATCTTGCCTTCGGTTGGCGTGTCGAGAAGCCCTAACTGGTGCAGAAGCGTCGATTTCCCGCTCCCGCTCTTGCCCATGATCGCTGCAAACTCACCCCGCCTGATATCAAGCGTCACGTGCTTTAGCGCTGGTACCTGCATCGTTCCCATGGTGTAGGTTCGTGAGAGGTTTCGTGTCGCAATTATCGTGTCCTGTTCATCTCGTTCCATCGTTTAGTCCCCCCATATCGCATCAAGGATCGTTTCACGCACCGCCCGCCATGACGGGATGAATCCAGCGACTATGGCTGCTGCAATAAGACCTACTCCCCTCGTAATCGCATTTTTCTGCTCGATTAGAAGTGTCACATCCCCCATCGGAAAGACCAGTGGGTGCCTGGTGTAATACGGCACAAGTATCGCAAACATGACCATAAGTCCGGCGATGCATCCGCATAGCGCATAGAAGACCGCCTGGAAGACGTACGACCGGACAATTATCGATTCCTTGATCCCGATCGCCCGCAGAATTCCCATCTGCCGCCTCTTACTCACCGTACTCACATAGATCACGATAAAGATCGTGATTCCCGCAACAAAGAAACCGATGACGCTTATGAGCGCATTTATCGCATCGAAA
>JAUVWP010000009.1 GCA_030604085.1 Methanosarcinales archaeon
GGACGGTGTTGTGGAGGCGGAATTCGCTTGATTGCGGTCTCTGTCGAATACGGTGCTGAAAGCTTTCTTGAAGAGGTGAGAGTGCGCTGAATCGAAAACTGATGCTTTATGGCAGTACCGTACTCGGCATCTTTGCCACAGTGACTGAGGACGTAGCATTCGTTCCGGCAGGTGTGCCTGACGCGGTCGCGCAACAGATCGAGGATGTGCTGCAGGTTCGGATTGTACCGGTTTCGCTGGCAGGGAGTTTCATCGTGGGATCTCTGTCGTGCGGGAACTGCACCGGGTTTGTGGTATCAAAGTATGCGCACCCAAGTGAGATCGAAGAACTGCGGGAGTTTGGTGATGTGCAGCCGCTCCCGAGCCTCATGAACGCCTGTGGAAACATCATTCTCGCAAACGACACCGCTGCAATCGTGCACCCGCTTCTCTCTGATCGGGCTGTAGTGGTGATTGAGGCGACGCTGCAGGTGGATGTGCAGAGGACGACCATCGCCGGGTTAAAGACGGTTGGCATGGCTGGAATCGCCACCAACAAGGGCGTTCTGGTGCATCCGAAGGTAAGCGACGCTGAAATAGCGATTCTCGAGGACGTGTTCGGTCTTCCGGTCGATATCGGGACTGTCAATTTCGGATCGCCGCTTATCGGGTCGGGGTTGCTTGCAAACTCGTCAGGGTACATTGCAGGCGCTGACACCACAGGACCAGAACTCGGCAGAATCGAGGATGCGCTCGGGTACCTATGAGCGCGAGACATCTTGTTCCCGAAAAACTATTCTTTACAAGCGGAGTCGGAAGACATGCCGATCATCTGGTATCATTCGGGATGGCGCTTCGCGATGCCGGGATCGAGCATCTGAATTTTGTCACGGTCAGCTCGATCGTACCTCCCGGATGCCAGATCATCCCGAAAGCCGAAGGGATACCGGAACTTGAGTCCGGAGAGATCGCTTTCGTTGTGCTTTCAAGGAATGCAACCGATGAGCCGGATCGGTTAATATCCGCATCCATCGGATGCGCGCTTCCACGCGACGCCAATAGGTTCGGGTATCTCGCGGAATACCATGCATCTGGCAAGAACAAGGATGAGACGCTGGAGTACGCATGTAATCTTGCAACAGAGATATGCACGACACTCTCTGACGACGGCGCCACCAAACTTACAGGCATCGCAAGGGATGCGGTTTCGGATCAGGGCTGGACAACCGTGATATGCGCGGCGGTCTTCTTGATGCCAGAGGTGTGATATGACAACAACCATCGCAATCACAGGAAAAGATGGAACAGGGAAAACAGCAGTCACCGCGCTCTTGATCAGGCACGTTATGCGCGGCGAGTGTGTGCTGCTTGCGGTCGATGCCGACCCAGACACCAATCTTCCGGAGGCGCTTGGCGATACCGTTTCCAGGACCGTGGGCGATATCAGGGAGATGGTGCTCGAAGGTCTTCCGCCCAATGCTGACAAGATGCTGGTGCTCGAATCGAGGATATACGAGATACTTACAGAGACTCCAAAGTACGACCTGCTTGTGATGGGAAGACCCGACGGACCCGGCTGCTATTGCTATGCAAACAACCTGCTCCGCGGCATCATGGATAAGATCACGAAGAACTATGACCTCACAATAATCGATACCGCTGCAGGTCTTGAGCATCTGAGCAGGAGAATCATCCGCAATCTCGATATTTTACTTGTGGTGACCGATGGCTCGCGCAAAGGGCTTCTCACTGCCGAGCGGATACGCAATCTCGCAGGCGAACTCGATCTCGGATTCAAAAAGATCTACATCATCTTAAACAAGGTCACACCCGAAAACAGGGAGAGTTTGCAGAAGTATGCATCGGAACTCGGTTTCGAGATCGCGGGGACGATCCCGTTCGATGCTAAACTTGCAGACTACGATCTCGATGGAACTCCTCTCATCGATCTGCCTGATGATTCGGAAGCGGTCATAGAGGTGGAGCGGATCGCAGAGTTGATCGGGATCTGACAATCTCTGTCGATTTATCACCGCGGAATACGATCTGCGAAAGCACGCGGCGAAGCCAGTATCGCCGAAGGCAGAACGCAGAGGGCGCAAGAGTTTCATGACTGCTTCATATCGAGTTCAATAGAGAATCCAGAGTCTTTTTAACTTCTTCTGGTCGGTTGAAAACATGCCACCAATCCTGCAAACGCTGGTACGATTGGACTTGTGGAATCAGTGAAATCCGGGTTCATCTGCGGCTAAAAGCTTTTATCAGCCACAGTGCCTCCGGCGATGCTTCGCATTCTGCGAAAGCATGCGGTGCAGCCATTTCACAGATGGGAGCAGATTAAAGGTTGTTTTACAAAGGGAGGATTTATTCAAGAGATTCTGCCCGATGTTTGAGGACGTTCGGCATCAGCACTAAAAGGGAATAGACTCAAACACCGGCAAACTCCACTAACACTTGACCGCCAAAGACGCGATGCTGTCAGGTTATCTCCGCAGCCATCACCGCATCGCAGTCGCCAGTGATCGTTATGATTGTGAGATTCAGGTCGCCCTGATTGAATGTCACAGCGCACTCGAGATTATCGGTCGTGTTCGCTGCAAGTTCGTTTGCACGAGCGGTTGTATTCTCACTGATGCCGCTGCATGTGATGGTGCGCTCGCACCCGTCGCCCACAGGGCGCACTGCAGCATAATACTGGTCTGCAACGGAAGAGTACATCCTCACTTCCTGATACGGCGCATCAAGATCCACGCTCTCAAGCAGACCCCCAAAGTTCGGATATGCGTTCGGTGCGCTCTCATCATCGATCACATCTGCTGTCGCTTCGACCTTACTGCGCGGACCAATGATGCACGGATCGCCCATGATGTTGCACATATAATCACCATTCACATCCTTCTGAGGTCGTATGAACATGTGATAGTTATCGTACTCGTATGGCCGCAAAGCGATGTATTCGAATGCGAATTTCCTCGGGTCCAGTGTGTGCATCCCGATCCATGCGTTGTCCCAGAAACCGGCATAGTATGACTGAGAGATGTTTGTACCGTAGAACTCGTGTGGGATAATTATCTGCCGTTCCACGAGCGGTTCCATAAGCGGCGTCCCTTCCAGATCCCCGGCATGGACGTACTGTGCCATAACCACACCTGGCGGGCTCGCATTAAGCCCGTCCGCTATCGAATCGAGCGGATGATCGACGAGTTTTCCAAATTCATCCAGTGGTGTACGAGCGGCACTGCCGGGCGGCTGTGTGGGCTGGGCTGCATTAGCAGGTTCATCATCCCCCCAAAAAAGAGGCATCAGTGGGGATAGTACCATCATAAGTATCATTAGCGCGGCAAGCGTCAGTATAATAAGGGTGGATGTCTTGTATTTCGCCATACGAGCCAGTATTGGCAGCAGGCGTTATTAATCTTGTCAGGGTCTGGGCTTACGGTACCCTGCTTTTCATGATCTTCATAACCTCCTCCACCCGATCCACGATATCCTCAAACGATCTGGCAGTGGCAGAATTGATCTCCAGCACAAAGGGAATGCCGCTGTCGCCGGACCTTGCAACCAGCGGATCGAGCGGCACGCTTCCGAGAAACGGCACGCCCATCTCCTCAGCAACGCGTTCTCCGCCGCCTTTCCCGAACAGGTCGATCTCGCAATCGCAGTGCGGGCAGACAAAGCCGCTCATGTTCTCGATGATCCCGATGACCGGAATCTCCAGGTACCTTGCCATGTTTACTGCCTTCCTCGTATCGAGGAGCGCAACATCCTGAGGCGTGGTGACGATGATCGCGCCATCGACATCTATGAGCTCTGCAATGCTCATCGGTTCGTCGCCGGTTCCGGGTGGGAGGTCGATTAACAGGTAGTCGAGCGCGCCCATCTGATCCCACCGCATCTCCTCGATGAACCGCCGTATAAAGTCTGTTCTGAGCGGACCGTGCCACGGCACAGCAGCGTCCTTTTCGATCATAAAAGCCATCGACATGACCGAAAGCCCGTGATCACACCCGAGTGGCATGTACACCGGTATCAGAAGCTCTTCGTCTGCTGATGGGAGTTCATCCTCGATATTTAGCATCTTTGGTATGTTGGGTCCTGTGATGTCGGCATCGAGCAATCCGACATTCTTCCGGTTCTCGACCAGCCTGAGCGCAAGATTGACCGCGACCGTGGTCTTGCCGACGCCGCCCTTGCCGCTCATGATCATGATCCTGTGTCGTATCGGGTCTGTTTCGGTCATTGTGATGTGGTCCTCTCAATTAAGCTAATTCGTCGATCAACCCTTAAGTATCACACGCGCATCCACAGCCACCACACCCATTGCACACGCGATGAGCGGGTTTATATCGAGTTCGAATATATTCTCTTTCGCAGCCATCTCAGATACCTTGAGTATTGTGCGGACTATCGATTCCACGTCGCATCCATCCAAAATCGAGTGCCCCCTGATCTCCTCGGTCATCTCGATTGCATCCTGCTTTGTAAGCGGAACTATCCTAAACGAGACATCGTCGAGCACCTCAACAAAGATCCCACCAAGCCCGAACATCACGGCATGACCGAACTGAGAATCGCATTTTATCCCGATTACGATCTCGGTTCCACGCGGCACCATCTCCTGGACGAGGACTCCATCGATTCTCGCATTCGGAGCGTGTTTCTTCGCATTCTCCATGATCGTCTCGAATGCAGCACCCACATCCGGCTTCCCCGCATCGAGAAGGACGCACCCGGCAGCGTTCTTATGCGCGATATCCGGAGATGATATCTTCATCGCAACAGGAAACCCGATCTCGCGTGCAAGCAGAAACGCATCCTCCCTGCTCCTTGCCACGGCTTCTCTTGTTACTGGTATCCCGTACTCTGCCAGCAGTTTTTTCGATTCGTGTTCGGTTAATATCTTCATCTCTTCTTCAAAATCCTTTTGTAACGCACAAGATTATTAAGTGCGACTACCGCACGCTCTGGCAGCGGATAGTTTGGTATTCTGTCCTCTTCTAAGCGTTTTACCGCAGTCTCAATACCTTTTCCACCGATCCATGATGTTATCACCGGTTTATCGCATCCCTCTCTCGCAGCGATTACGGCCTCTGCCGGCAGGCACGGATCCACCATCTCGGCATGGACATATATCACCAAAAGAGCGTTTATTCCCGGATCAGAGAGTATGATATCCGTAACATCCTTAAACATCTCGTAGCTGCCGTCCCCTGCCGTATCCTGAGGATTCGCAGGCGTTGCGATAGCCGGAAGCACGCCTTTCAGCATCCGAACCGTATCATCTGACAGATCCGGGAGATGGAGTCCGAGGTCTTCAGAGAGATCTGCTGCGAGAATTGCAGCACCGCCGCCGTTCGAGATGATCCCGATGCCATCACCAGCGGGCGGAGATATCGAGAGCGCAAGCGCAGAATCAAACAGCTCTTCGATCGTCCCTGCACGGATGACCCCTGCCTGCTTAAATGCCCCGTCATAGATCCGGTCGGTGCCGGCAAGAGAGCCTGTGTGCGACAGTGCCGCCTTACTTCCTGCCCGCGATCTCCCGGTCTTTAGCGCGATTACCGGCTTTCTGATCCTGCTTGCAACATCGATGAACCGCCTTCCCCGCTCTATCCCCTCGATATACATCATAATCGTTTTCGTGTGCCGATCAGCACTCAGATGCTCCAGAATGTCAGAATCATCGACGTCTGCCTTATTCCCGACCCCGACGACGAGGTGAAGCCCCATCTGCTGGCTTGCCGCCCAGTCCACAAGTGCGAGCCCAAATGTTCCGCTCTGGGTCACAAACGAGATTCCGCCTTTCTCTGGCATCTGTGGGATGATGCTCGCATTCAGGTGGAGATGCGTGTTGATGAAGCCAAACGTGTTCGGACCGATCATCCGCATCTCGTGGTCCCTTGCAATATCGCGGACCTTGTTTTCAAGTTCCCTATTCCCGACCTCGCTGAAGCCCGCTGATACGATCACGGCGCCCCGGACGCCTTTTCTCCCGCAATCCTCCAGAACCGCGGGGACACTTCCTGCAGGAACTGCGATTATGCCGAGATCGACTCTGTGGGGAAGATCGAGAACCGAATGATAGCACATCTTCCCCAGAACCTCGTCTTCGTTTGGGTTCACCGGATAAACCCCTCCTGAGTACCCGCCCGAGATGATGTTATCTAATATCCTGTATCCCCATTTTTCACGATTCAAGGATGCGCCGATTACCGCAATCGAATCCGGTTCAAGGACATTTGAGAGCATGATGTTATGAGGCAGATGTTATATGCATCCGCGGTAACTCATCGCAGAGAGTACCCGTTCCTTTGCGATCATTTCAGCGGCATCCCGAGGATACAATCCCTCGCTGTACGTTTTATCGAGGATTGTCTTTGTGTTCGCTCTTATTTTACTCTTGATTTCAGAGAAAGCCCCTTTCTCGCTCCCGTGCCTGTACTCGACTGCAGCCGTGATGACGCCGCCCGCATTTGCTATGAAGTCGGGGACCGATAGAACCCCCCTCTCGTGAAGCGCCTTCTCGGCACTGAGCGTTATCGCAATATTCGCACCCTGGATTACGAGCTTTGTATCAAGTGTGTCGACGTTTCGCTCGTCGATGACGTCAGGTCTTGCAGCAGGAACGAATATATCGCCCGGTATCTTCAGGAGATCCTCTGTCTTCAGCTTTTCCGCGCCCTTATAATAGATGACGGACCCTTTCTCTTCCTTCACCTGTATCAATCCCGAAACATCGATCCCATCCTTATTATACACAGTTCCGCTCGTATCGCTCGCAGCCACAAGGCATACTCCCATCTCTTCAAGAAATCGCGCCGCACTCTTACCCACGTTCCCGAAGCCCTCGACAACGAGTCTTGCGCCATTCAAATCCAGATTTATATAATCCTTCGCAACTTCTGCACATTCTGCGATCCCGAAGCCGGTTGCCCCAATCTCATCGAGAGGGATTCCGCCAAGCACTCTCGGAAGACCGACAGCCCGCTTTATTTCATCGAATATATACGCCATGCAGGATTCATCGGTGCCCATATCAGGACCGGGCGTGTAATCGTGAAGAGATTCGATCGCTCTTGCGAACATTCGTATGAGGTGCTCTTTACCCTCTGTCTTCGGGTCCGCGATGATTCCGGCTTTGCCGCCACCATGCGGAAGCCCTGCCACAGCATTCTTGAGTGTCATCGCCCTTGCGAGTCGCTTTATCTCTGTTGTGGTGAGATCCGGAGCCATCCGGACCCCGCCGATGGCAGGTCCTGCGGCGATGTTGTCGATCACGACGATCGCTCTTAACTTTGCGACGGGTTCGTAGATGTGGATTATCTTCTCAGGTCCAAGATCGTCAGTGTATTCCTCAAAGATTGTCTGGCTTACGTCCATGGTATCAGATCCTCCTCTTTGTCCGGCAGTTCTGGCATTCTGTGGTTCTCTATCTTTAAGACAATGCAATAAAACTTACGGATACTTCTGGAGACGCGTTTTGATTTTTTTTCTGGTTAGCATGGAGAATGGTGCCTGCCGCAGGGTATTGTGGTGTGGCAAATCAGAGACTAAATATGCGATAAAAATCCATAATCAGCGTAATCAGTGTTAATCCATAGATAAAAGTAATATAAGCCACAGATTAACACAGATTACACAGATGAAAAATTATAAACATCGCGAGATAACCGAGAAGATAATCGGAGCAGCCTACAAGGTGCATAACACACTTGGCTCTGGTTTTTTGGAGAAAGTGTATCAGAATTCCCTTGTAATTGAGATTCGAGCGCTTGGGTTTGGTGTAGAGGTTGAAAAGCCCATGAAAGTCTATTATCATGGTGAAGTCGTTGGTAACTACGTTGCCGATATTATAGTCGATGGGAAGGTTATTCTTGAAATCAAATCCGTAAAAGAATTATCCGGAATCCATGAGGCTCAGATCCTGAATTACCTCAAAGCAACCGGTATTGAGGTGGGTCTTCTGATCAACTTTGGTAGGTCTGTGAGTATAAAGCGCCGTATAATGGATAAGGAATGAATCTGTGTTAATCAGTGTTAATCTGTGGCTAAAAAGCAGTATCATCCACGGATTACACAGATTAACACCGATTTCAGACTTTCATGATATCAGCGGTTTCCGCATTGGAAGAACTCAATTTACGATTGGCGCATAGCATAAGTTAAGCGCATGACCACACCCATCTATCTGGATGGTGGAGCGTATAATCAGAATTGCCGGATAAACAAGGATTTAAACTTCAGCGAGAGTGGTATCTCTGATGACCCTGCACTAGATTCTCACCGCAGCCAGTGATATTATCTGGGATCCGTTCATGATGGTTCTGCTCATCGGGACCGGCATATTCCTTACGTTCAGGTTACGAGGGATTCAGGCACGTAAACTGGTGTATACCCTCCGCCTCATGCTCGAACGTAAAGAAGAGGGTAGGGGCGACATATCGCCATTTCGCGCTTTGATGACCACGCTTTCGGGCACCATCGGCACAGGCAATATCGCAGGTGTCGCAACCGCAATCTCACTGGGCGGTCCGGGAGCGATCTTCTGGATGTGGCTGACAGCCGTACTGGGAATGGCAACAAAGTTCGCTGAATGCACACTTTCCCTACATTTCAGGGAAGAACTGCCTGACGGCACCATGATAGGCGGACCATTTTATTATCTTGAGCGCGGGCTTAAAAACCCACGATTGGGGCTGGTTCTGGGCATGGCTTTTGCTGCCGCTGGCGCATTTTCATCGATTGGCGGAGACAATATGGCGCAGGCTAACTCCGTAGCCCTCGCACTGAAGGACACGTTCCACATCCCCGGGATTGTCACTGGCTTGCTCCTGGCACTGGCGGTGGGGATTGTCGTTATTGGCGGGATTACGAGACTCGGGTATGTGGCCGGAAATCTGGTACCGTTCATGGCAGTTATTTACATTTCAGCAGCCCTGGTTGTTCTGGTATTGAACTTTGAAGAGGTGCCAGGGGCTTTTTTGCTGATAATCGAGAGCGCATTATCAAATCACGCCGCAGTCGGCGGATTTGCAGGGACTACTGTTGCTCATGCCATGCGATTCGGGATCGCAAGAGGCATCTTTTCCAATGAAGCAGGTCTTGGAAGCGCGCCCATGGCACATGCCACTGCAAAGACCGAGCGCAGCGTCAGGCAGGGATTGATAGCCATGCTTGGTCCGTTCATCGATACCATCGTGATCTGCACCATGACCGGTCTGGTCATCGTATCCACAGGAGCATGGGAGACTGGCAAAACCAGTACTCGCTTGAGCATCCACGCATTCAGCTCAGAGATAGGATATGCCGGCGATCTGGTGATAACTCTTGGCATGGTGCTCTTTGCCTTCACAACCATCCTGACATGGTCGTTTTATGGCAAGCAGTGTCTCTCATACTTTGTGGGAAAGGTGTCAAAAGATGTTAGATTCCACAGGTTTTCCATTGTGGTATATTATTCCGTATTTCTGGTGGGAATCATTGTGGGCGCCGCTGTGGTAGACCTTCCGAATGCGACTACATACCTTGAGGCTATCTGGCTGTTTGCTGATATTAACAATGACCTGATGGCACTTCCCAACCTGATAGGGTTGCTTTTGCTGAACCGGATCGTGGTGAGGATGGTTAAGGATTATTTTAAGTCGTGAGTGTGGATGAAACCGGTTGGGGGTGCATAGGGGGCGATCGGATTTAAATATCATGGTGACGTTACTATATGCATGGGGCGATCTGCTTTGCATGGCGGGATTGTGGTATCGTTGTTGATTTGTACCAGTGAACTTGCCGGAGCAGACGGTAAGATGAATGGCATGGAATCGCTATGTACAGGTTCTGGACTTAAGTCCGGGGTTTGGTGACTCATGAAAAAGGAAGTAAGAAATGATTGAGACTATTCAGACAAATGATGGCATAGACGAACAAGGTTCAGATATGAAGGGGAGTTAGCTGCAAGCTAAGGACGACAATGCAAACATTAATCGACATCATTCAAATCAAACAAAATGAAAAACTTTGATAGTAGAACATACAGCATTAATGACTTTTTGGAATGGTCAGATAATGGACAACTTGAGTTGAATCCTAGATTTCAGAGACGCAATGTTTGGACAGACACAGCTCGTTCTTATTTGATGGACACTATTGTTCGGGGGAAGCCAATTCCCAAAATTTTTATTCGACAAAAACTAAATGTCCAGACAAGACAGTCAATAAGGGAGGTTGTAGATGGACAGCAAAGGTTGAGAACCATTCTTTCTTATTTGAAAGATGGATTCGTAATTAGCAAAAAGCACCATCCAATATTCGATGGTTTGTATTTCTCTCAACTAGATCAAGTTGACGAAAATATTCAAGCAAGCATTCTCAACTATGAAATTTCAACTGACCTTTTGGTTAATATGCCAGACGCTGAGATACTTGACATTTTTGGTCGCTTGAATTCATATTCCGTAACACTGAATGTACAGGAAAAAATAAATGCAAATCATTTTGGTCCTTTCAAAACGTTAGCCGATAGAGTAGCGCACACTTTTAATGATTTCTGGATTGACAGTAAAATTTTAACAGACAAAGAAATTTTGAGAATGGCTGATGCAAACCTTTGTGCTGACCTTCTCATTGCAATGATTGAAGGTATAAAAAGTAAAAAGCAAATTAAACCATTCTACAGCACATATGAGATGGAATTTAATTATGACCCTGCATTGCTAGAGGAAAAATTTTCATCAACTATAGCAACAATACAAGGCATTTTTGGTAATGACATTAAAGGAACGGAATTTAAGAGGATACATGTTTTCTATTCACTCTTTACTTGCATTTATCATCTCAAATATGGTCTGTCGGGAATTGACAAGCCGACAATGAATATTTTAGAAGCTGATTATGCAAGAATTGAAAGCCGTCTTGGAAATATTAATTCAATCTTCGCAAAAGAGGAAGCACAGCAGTTAAATGAAAATGAAGCTCAGTTTTTAGAAGATAGCCGAAGAGCAACTACAGATAAGCCAGTAAGAGAAAGAAGAACAAAATATTTACTTGACTTAATCCTGCAGTAATATGTCTTTGATTGATTCTTTAACCACCTTTAGAGTTTCAGTTGCTGAGGTAAATAGTTTTATTGTTCTTGCTTTTCAACAAGGTGGCGATGGGAACTACGCGCTACAGCAGAATCAAATAGAATTCATAACTGATTCTGCTTACCTAAAATTATTCATAGCTTGGGAAACATTTCTTGAAACTAGTTTCATTCAATATATGCTTGGGGAACCTTCTATTTTGGGCAATGTAATTACTCGTTATGTTCAACCACAAGACGAACAACATGCGAATCGCCTTTTAATAGGAACTCAAAGATATGTTGATTGGTCAAATCCTGTTACTGTAAAGACACTGTCCATTTTACATTTTGCATCAGGTAATCCTTTTGACATTTTTGTTAGTTCAATAATGAAGGACTTATTTGACTTAAAAACAATTCGCAATGCTGCAGCTCATTTAACTTCAACAACCCGACAACAATTAGATTCACTTGGAGAAAGGAAGCTAAAACGACCGTGCAATAATTTGAAAGTTTCCGATATCCTTTTTGCAGTTGACCCAGACTCCGCTGCGAATGAGACAATTTTAACTACATACTTAAATAAACTTGACGTAAGTGCTGAAGGGATTGCTAATGGATAACGGAACTTCAGTGCTTCGTGGGAACAACACGCCAGCAGCTAACAGCACATTTGCAAAACGTTAGGCGACATATTGGAGAGAGTTTATCGAAATTCTTAATAATATTTTTGCGTGTACAAGTATGGCATCGATGGGTTAAAAATGCAATAGAATTAGATAAAAATATTAAAGATATTGCTATTGATGATTTCAAAATGAAAAATGGTTTAGTAATTTAATGAATGACAATGTGGAAAGTGAACAAGATACTCATTCAAATATTATATGAAACAACCAATTCCCAAGCATCATCAAGATGCCCTGGATTTTGCAAAGCAATCCGGGGTATTTGACTTATGACACGACGCATGGATGCCCTGCTACATGTGAAATGTTCATTGCGGGGTGGCGTGGTTATGGTTTTGTGATGTTGCCGTTGTATGCGCGGAGGTCGGGTGGATGAAGGGATGATGCGTGACTTATCGGAAAGTCCAATGAAAATGGAAAACTCAAAAAGATTTATGTATATTGTAAGGCGAATCTTACTTATGGCGAGGTGATCGAAATGATAAATGTTGCAATAACAAAACTCAGTTCTAAAGGGCAAATAGTGATTCCTTCGGAAATGAGAGATGATTTTAGTAAAGGGGAAAAACTTGTCATAATCAAGAGCGGAAAACAATTGATCTTGAAAAAAGTAAGCGATTTAGGCAAGAACTTCGAAGAGGATCTTGCTTTTGCTAAAAAAACAGAAGAAGCCTGGCAGAGTTATGAAAGAGGGGATTTTGTTTCCCTGCCTGCTGAAAAATTTCTTGAAAAGCTGGAAAAATGTTAGAGGTGGAGCATAACTCCAATTTTTTAAAAAAGATACATAAAATAAAAGACACTTCTGTTAAAGAACGAGTTAAAAATCAAATCAAAAAAATATTAGAAAATCCCGAAATCGGAAAACCGATGAAATACGTAAGAAAAGGAACAAGAGAACTGCATATAGGTCCTTTTAGACTGTCTTATGCTTATTTAAAGGATGAAAATAAAATAATTTTTTTAGACCTATACCATAAAGATGACCAATGATTTTTTGGTACATGCTCGAGTAAATTGTGGCGATTTACCGCGAAGACTCCGCGAACTCTCGCGCTCTCGGCGGCAATGCCGTACGCAGCCCGGGCGTGGCACGGTCGGGGCTGCCATCGTCAAGTCCGGGTGGTATCGCGTCTGTGCATCCAACGGTTGGGGCGTTGCGCCAGTACTGGCAGCCGCCAGACACGCGGGTCAAAACCATCGAGACTGTCAGCGCGCATTTGCTGCGGGGTGAGCAGACCTTTGCAGATCACGGAGGCGGAGTATGACACAGGACAGGATCATTGCATGACCCAGAACGTAATTGAGGCGGGACTTACGCGTAACAGACATGGGAAACATGGCGATATCAGTTCTTCACCCGGTCCAAAGCTGGGTTTTCAGGGAATGCGCCGTTTTCGATGTTTATCGCAGGAAAGGTTTATATGCGAACAAGTATACTTCGGAATCAACCGAATATAGCTAACATACATGCGAAGGGGTATTATAGATGTCAAAAGTAGTCTGTGCTGAAACGATTTGTCCTTCCAGGCTGACAGATGCGGCACGGCAAAAGCTTAGTGAGAGTTTGTATGATGTGCATAAGCGTATCTTCAAGGGTCTTGATGAAAGTGAATTTGATCATTATGTGGTTAATTCTCCTGCTAACGCTACAAAAATATTTATATATCGCAATAAACCGGGAAAAGAAATAATAGGATATTTTGCGGTTCATCGTTTTGAAAGATTTATTAATGATAAGTTATTAGTTATTTTCAGGGCGGAAGCAGGATTAGTGCCTGAGTACAGACGGAAAAATGCCGATATTTCTTTCTGGTTGAAGGAGGCAATAAAATTCAAAATATTTCATCCGAGTAGGGGGGTTTATTTCTTAGTTTCGCCCATCAACCCAAGTGTGTACGCTGTTTTAGTGAAGTACATTTATAAAATATATCCTCGATATAATAGCGGTATTCCATCAGAAGTTGAAAAGCTGATGATGCGCCTGGCTGATGAGTTCGGTTTAGAAATGGCTGATGAGAACAACCCTTTAATCAGAAAAGTAGGCTGGATAACACAGGCTACTGATAAGGAAAAAACATTCTGGCAAAGCTCTACAGATCCACATGTACGATTTTATATTGATTCAAACCCCGATTTTAACAAAGGCAACGGACTTCTTACACTCGTACCCTTAACTTTCTTAAACTTGTTCATATCTTTTTTCAGCTTTATTATTTTTTATACACTTAAAAAGAAGATCAGATACAACCTTCAACGTCTTCGTGCTTAGGCATCCTTCATCAGTCGTAATGATGGAGTAACGATGCCTGAGGGGTGCCAATTCTGTCGCGGCAATCTTTTAACCTATCATGCAGAAATAGCATCATGACTGTCCACCGTCTGAGGATGTCACTGACCGTTTCTGGTATCGTTCATTTGTATGCAGGCGGTCTCGCGTGTTTGAGCGGGACAGTCGTCATGGATTTGGACAGGGCAGGTGCTTCAGATGTTGCGTATTGGAGAGATCTCGCTTGTGAGGTGCGAATCAGGGTAATGGGGTGTCGTCAATGATCTTCTGTATGGATGTGAGACATTGGTCTATGTAAAATTCTTCAGATGCATAGGATGCAAAAGTTCCTATTCCCCTGAGAAGATCCGGGGATGCCCGGTCATGAGGTGTCCGAAGTGCAATTCTGCGCTTGATGCCGAGTATGACTACAAATCGATACAGCGTACGATTCGCAAGGACGAATTCATGCGCGAGTGTCCGGGTCACTGGAAATACTGGCCATTCATGCCGGTCGGCGATCTCTCCAGGATCGTGACGATGGGCGAGGGTGGTACGCCTCTTATTGAGCTGACAAGACTCCTGCCACACGCAAAGAAGTTTCTTGTGAAGTACGAGGCAGCCAATCCAACGGGCTCGTTTAAGGACCGCGGCTCATCACTCGAGATCACAAAAGCGGTCATCGGGGGGAAGACGAGAGCGGTGATCGCAACAACAGGGAATATGGGGTCTTCTGTCGCCGCATTCGCCGCGTTTGCCAGACTGAGATGCAAGATCATCATCCCCGATTTTGTGAACACGGCGAAAATCATCCAGATGAAGGCGTATGGCGCTGAGGTCGAGCTCACGAGCGGTGACTACGCAGATGCCATGAATATTGCCGAGAACCAGGTCCGCAGTGATCCTGAGTCGTTTCTGGCAGGCGACTACCCGTGGCGGTGCGAGGGCACAAAGACGGTGGGGTTCGAGATCGCTGACCAGATGTACTGGCGCGTTCTTGACGCTGTGATCGCGCCCATAGGAAACGGCACCCTGATCTGGAGCGTGTGGAAGGCATTTAAAGAGCTGATGATCACCGGGATCACCGATGCACTGCCGCTCATAATAGGTGTTCAGGCAGAGAAATGCGACCCGGTCGTGAGAGCATGGGAGGCGCGGACTGACACGATCGTGCCGATAGAAAATCCAATAACCGTTGCCTCTGCAATCGCATGTGGCACCCCGATCGATGGCTTGCTTGCATTAAAGGCGGTCCGCGAGTCAGACGGCATCTGCATAAGGGTGACTGATGGTGAGATCCTTCGGGCGAGAGATGAACTCGGATCAAACGGCGTCTTTGTTGAGCCAAGCGGGGCAGTTTCGTTTGCAGGAGCAAGGAAGACCGGCGATCTGTTGGACCGGAAGACGGTTGTCTGTATCGCAACAGGGCACGGACTCAAGGACATGTATGGCATCGAGTGATGTTGGATATAGAACTCCGGGGCATGGACACTCGATGCCCCGCGGCTTCCAACCTGAGGTCTGTTGATTTTACAACCCCCATCCATCGATTGGTTTATGTATATGCCCGTACCAGACAGATAATCGCGATTAGATTGGAGGTTTGATATGACTGTTGTTAATATAATGTCACAAGAGGTCGTGTGCGTCACAGCAGATGATCTTGTAACGCATGCACGCCAGATCATGCGCGATCGTCATCTCCGAAGTCTTCCTGTCGTGGAGGATGAACGATTCATGCGCGTGCTCGGGATACTAACGGATCAGGATGTGATGCACATTTCGTCAGCCCGTTCAGGTGTAACTGTGCGTGGGTTCGCGACCGTTTGTCCTGCCATAACCCCAGATACCGATGTACAGAAGGCTGCGAGGATGATGGTTGACGCGAGGTTGAATGTGGTACCGGTGATCAGATCCATTGATGATCAGACGCTGGTCGGAGTACTGAGTACCACCGACCTTCTGAAGAAGTTGCGTCCGGCAAAGCATCTGGTGGTGCGAGATATCCTGAGCGGGAAGGTTGTGACATGCTCGCCAGAGGATCGGATTGCAAAGGTGTGGTTAACCATGCTCGAATCAGATTATACAGGACTGCCTGTCATATCCCCAAAGGGGGTGGTGATCGGAGTTGTCACAAGGTATGACATCATCAAGGCAGGATTTGCAAGAATCGGGTTGGAGGATGAGAGTGGCACCAGAGCAAAACAATCGCCGCTGGTCGAAAGAGTCATGAGCACCCCGGCATACACAATCTCTCCAGCAACATCTGTTTCGGAAGCCATCGATACGATGCTTGAACTGGACGTCGGTAGACTTTCGGTGGTTGAGGAGGGCGGACTGGTCGGGATCATCGATAGAATCGATGCGGTGCAGGCATGTCTGTCGTGACGGTTTCCCTGCTGATGAATGGATAGGACGTTACAACGAAGATGGGGAGTTGGGGTTCCGGTAGTGTTTGTGTCTGATCTGACTGGTCGTTCGTTATGATCACTCCCGTACGCGTGATTAATGGGCGCTTTCTGTTCCGGACGGGGTTTTGAGAGGAATTGGGTAAAATTTTGGATTGGCTCGGATGGTTCGCGTCGGTTTGGCGAGTTGTTCATGTGAGGCTTGTGGCAGAGTGGCTGGGAATCGTGTTTGGAACCCGGGCGGGCAATGCTCCGGAAGTGCCGAAACCCATTCTAAGCTCGATCTTCGCCTCCCTCTTCAGTTCCTGCATCTTCCTGTAAAACTCATCAACCCAGTGATCCAACATGCTCTGCCTGACCCGCGTCTTTCTGTCCACCATCGGTTCCCCGTCTACCCTTCCCACGAACTTCGCCTCCTTCTCGATCAGGCGTTCGAATCGCCTCACAATCGTTGGAATCTTGTGGTCGATCAGCCAATTATAGCTCTGCTTCACGGTTTCGGCGGTAGTGAGATGGTCCAGATACGATTCTCCAATACTGTGAATCCACCTCTCACATTTGGTAATATCATCAGGTGGTACTCCTGCAAGAAAGGCATCCAGTCCACCATCTGTCAGATATTCCAGATACGTCCTCCCAACCTCACTGAGCCAGTCCTGATATTTATCCCTGAGCATACCAATGATCTTTTGCTGGTCAGTTGCCCAGTTCCGGTTTTCTCCAGTCTCATACATCCGGTTGAGCCGATCTTCGAAGTCCGGGATGAGTTCCCTGACAAAATCATCATCGATTGACAAGATTCTGATCCGCCACATAAGTTCGGCATAAAGTTCGCGCTGCTTGATTGCCGCAGTGCGGCTCATCACCACATCATCGTCCCTGATGATATGGAAATCCGGGATCGCCTGCCGCACGAGTTCCTCATGGTGTGCATCGACCCTGTTTCGCGTATCGATCAACGTATTCAGGCGGCTTATGTAATAGTTGATCTGACTGGTATTCTTCCCGGTGACCGGATCGATCCAGTCCCAGAAGATCGGGATTCTCACCAGCCCAAGTTCGACTCTTCCGATCTTCTCACGTTTGTCCTTTATCTCGTACGTCAGCGCCAGATCGGCGCCGACGAGTTCCTCGATCGTCGAGATGTCAGCACCCTCACTTTTTCTCGAGGGCCAGAGTTTTTCATCTACAGTCATGTGTCGCAGACTAAAACCGATGCGCCTTTGCTCTGCTGCTCGGGGAAAGGGCTGTCAACGTGTCTTGATCTTCGAATGCATCGACCAGACCGAATCGTCCAATATTCCATCTTTCATCGCCAGACATGATAACATCCCCTCAGGGATTCTCTGGTATATAATTTACCCGGATGGAGGTTTTATTGCGGCATCGCCCACTGGCAAATCTTCCAATCTTCTGGTAAGCTCAAGTTTCATGACTTCTTCATCAAATCCCGAGTTCATACTCATACCCCCGCGCCTCCAGTTCATCCCATTCCCGATCAACCTCTGCCTGTATCGCCCCGATATCCTCATCCGAAAGATGTGAAAACCGCCCCTGCGCACGCAGATACTCTGAAACCTCCCGTCTCTTCTTCGGAATGTAAGTCAGATTAACCCTGCCATCCACGATCTCATAGAGCTTCCACATCCCGGTCCTCACCGCCAGTCGCCCGATATTGATCCCCTCCGTCGGATCAAAATCCCAGCCGACAGGACACGGTACCAGCAGATCGATAAAAGCCATCCCCTTAACCTCAGCCGCTTTCGTAACCTTATTCAGAAAATCGATCGGATATGACGGACACGCAGTCGCAATGTATGGTATCTTGTGAGCCGCCATGATCGCAGGCATATCCTTTGCCACCTCAACCTTCCCGACTGGCGTTGTCGATGTATAAGACGCACGCGGCGTCGAACTTGCCCGCTGGTGACCGGTGTTCCCGAATGACTGGTTGTTGTAGCAGATGTAGATCATGTCGATGTTCTTCTCTGCCGCTCCTGATAGGCTCTGGAGTCCGATGTCATACGTTGCGCCATCGCCAGCATAACCCAGTATATTGGCTTTTATATTTTTCCTTCTGAGTGCATAGTATAGTGCCGTACCTGCTGCTCCGGTATTCTCGATTGCGAGATGGAGCCATGGAACCAGAAGCGGCGTGGTCGGATAGACCGGGAGCAGAGTCATGCAGCCGGAGCCGTTGATGACGACCGTATCCTTCCCGAGAACCTTCAGTGCAAGCCTGAGCCCGAGGGACGCAGAACAGCCCTGACATGCGACATGTCCGCCGACAAGGTAGTCTTCCATCGGGATATCGGTCAATTTCTTCAGATAGGGGTTTTTCAAAATATCCACTCCTCTACGTCTCGTCCAAGTCTTCCGAAGATCTTCTCGTACTTTTCGGCATCGATCCTTCTGCCTCCAAGCCCTGCAATGAAACTGGTAACGCTCCTTCCGAGGCAAGCTTTCACCTCGGTTGCTATGATTCCGCCGCTTCCGGGAGATACATCCTGATCGATGACACCGATCTCTTCCACATCAGAGAGCGCATCGATGATATCCTCGCATGGAAACGGTCGCATCGCTCTCAACCTGAGCATCCCTACTTTTTCACCCTTTGCTCTCAGTTTGTCGACTGTGTATTTGAGTATCGCTGATTCAGAGCCGCAGATCAGAAGTGCACGCTCGGAATCTTCCAGACAGTACAACTCGACAAGTTCGTGCCCCCATCCCCTCCCGGTCATCTTCCCCCACTCTGCGCAGATATCTGTTATGACGTCCTTTGAATTGCACATTGCCATGCGCTGCTGTGATCTGAAGTACATATACTCGTCAAAGACGGCGCCGCCCATGCTCATCGGCTCTTTTGGATCCAGAATGGTGTGCGTTGGGTTGTATGCAGGCAGAAAATCATCTATCTCGTTTTGACTGGGGATCTCTACAGGTTCTCTTGTTACGGAGAGCGTAAAGCCATCGAGATTGATCATCATCGGCAGCAGGACCTCGCTATTCTCTGCAATCTTGTATCCCATCACCACGCTGTCCAGAACCTCCTGGTTGTTCGAGCAGAATATCTGGAGCCATCCGGAGTCCCGCTGCACGAGCACGTCGTTGTGATCCGACCAGAGCGTTATCGGCGCGGAGAGCCCCCTGCTGACGTTAACAAGGATCACGGGAAGCCTGAGACCGCTCGTCACAAACATCATCTCGGTCATAAGCATCAACCCTTGCGAGCTTGTCGCACTGAAGACACGTGTGCCGGCAGATGAGGCGGCTGCGAGAGCGCTTATGACGCTGTGTTCTGATTCCATCGGCAGGAAGTCCGCATCCATCTCGCCACTTGCAATCCACGATGCGATCTCCTCTATTATCGCGGTCTGGGGAGTTATCGGAAAGTTCGGGATTATCTCTGCCCTCGCAAGTCTTGCCCCCCATGCGGCAGCGCCATTCCCTGCGATCATCTGTCTCGCGTCCACTTTTCACACCTCCCTTTGGGCTGTGATGAACCTGCATTCATTGACGCATATCCCGCAGCCCTTGCAGTGATCGTAGTCGATCCATATATCATCGTCATCGACATGTATGGCGCCTTCCGGACAGAAGACCCAGCATTTGCCGCACCTGACACATTTATCGCTGTCGATTGTCGGTCTGAAGACTCTCCACGTCCCGGTATTGTTCTTAAGCGCACTCGCAGGCTCTCTGATTACTGGAACGCCGCTTGCCCCATCGTAGGATATATTGACGATCTTCATCTCGTTGTCACCCCCGCCCCGGTCACCAGCTCGTGGGCTTTCAGCGCGCCTTCTATGTTCTTATCGATCAGATCCGGAGGATATTTTCCGAGTTCGTCCCTGACCGCCTTCTTAAACGCATCGATCGTGATAAGATGCGTTATTCCGATCAGAAATCCGATGATCACCACATTCGGGATCGACTTCTTTAGGTACTCAAGTGCAATTCCGGTTCCATCGAAACAGAAGACTCTTAGATCTTTTATTTCAGGATGCTCATCCTTAAAATCCCCTGTGTTCCGGGTTGTGTTTATTATTATGGTGCAGTCGTCTGATAAGTCTGAAAAGACATCCTTGACCTCGATGATCGACTCATCGAGCAGCATCAGGATGTCGGGCTTTGCGATGTACCCTCTCAGAAGGATCGGTTTGTCGTCGATCCGGACAAATGCCATGACCGGCGCGCCCCGTCTGGCAGCGCCATAGAGGGGAAAATCCTGTGCATACAGCCCATCGTAGAGCGCTGCTGTGCCAAGTATTCGGGAGGTCACAACCACGCCTTGACCTCCTCGCCCGTGTATTGTTATTTCGAGCATGGATGGGTCCCACCATCTATCCGGAAGCGGGAGACGCGCCCGGGATTGATACACTCTTCCACATAGTTCCATATAACGATTTTGTGCTTTCCCGCCCCTCGACTTGGCCCGGGTTATTGTGACCGCCCTTTACGTTGTGCTCACTTTCACCCTGCACTTCGCATAGGTTTATACTGATCCAGCGATCATTTCTCTTCATGCTCTACACAGTGCGTGAACTGACACAGTATATCAAGCACCGGCTTCAGGATGATCCGTCGCTCTGCGAGGTCTCTGTCAGGGGCGAGATATCCAATTTCACGCACCATACGTCAGGACACATGTATTTCACGCTGAAAGACGAGCATAGCCAGTTAAACTGCGTCATGTTCCGTGGTGCGAATGCGAAGCTTGCATTCAAGCCGGGGACCGGGCTGAAGGTGGTATGCAGCGGCGATATTTCGGTGTACGAGAAAAGAGGCGTGTACCAACTGACGGTCTGGGATATTCAGCCGGATGGCGTCGGTGCGCTCTATCAGGCATTCGAGCAATTAAAAGCGCAATTATCTGAGAGGGGGTTTTTTGATCCTGCCCGCAAAAGACCGCTGCCCATGTTTCCGAAGACGATCGGGATTGTCACATCCCGCACGGGTGCCGTGCTGCACGACATACTAAACGTCATCAGACGGCGTTTTCCTGCTGTGCGGATCATCCTTGCGCAGACCCGGGTGCAGGGCGAGGGCGCGGCAGCAGAGATCGCAGGTGCGATCGAGCAGATGAATACATTGTCGCGCACAGACCCGATCGATGTGCTGATCGTTGCCAGAGGCGGCGGCTCGATCGAGGAACTCTGGCAGTTTAATGAACTTCGGGTCGCGGAAGCGGTCTTTGATTCCGAAATCCCGATCGTATCTGCGGTCGGGCATGAGACCGATGTCACGATCTGTGATTTCGTTGCCGACCTGCGTGCGCCGACACCATCAGCGGCTGCCGAGATCGTGGTGCCTGACAGGGAGCAGCTCCGGCAGCAGATCGCGGGGCACAAGATCAGACTCGATCATGCGATCCGGCGGACGGTTGAGATGTCCAGGGATCGGCTGGCGCGTGCAGAGCGTGGTGTTGTGCATCCGAGAGACCGGATCAACCAGTTACGGCAGTACATCGACGAACTGACACGGCAGATGCACACAACGGTTACGCACCGGCTACAACTGCGCAGAAAGGATCTCTCCATGCTCGGGGCGACGCTTCACGCATTAAGCCCGCTCAACCATCTGCAGCGCGGATACAGCATCGTTTTAAGGATGCCGGATCGAGCGGTCGTAAACACGATCGATGCTGTGTCAGCAGGAAGCGATCTGCAGATACTGGTAACGGATGGAAAGATCGGATGCCGGGTACGTGAAATAAAGGAGGGCTGGGACCATGAGTGAGAATGAGGATATTACATTTGAGGATGCACTTGCCGAACTGGAAGATATCGTGCATGAACTGGAGGAGTCGGGATTAACGCTCGAAGACGCTCTTCTGAAGTTTGAGACCGGGGTTAAACTCTCAAGACTCTGCAACAAGGAACTGGACGATGCCGAGATGCGGATCGAGCAACTGACCGAGGGCGAGGACGGGGTGCGAACAGAGCGCGTGGAGATCGAGTGAATCGATGTATCAGTCCCAGAACCTCTTCGTTCGCACGTAATTCCGCTCCGCTTCGAAGATATCCGCGTAAAATTCATCCTCGCTCACCCGAAGCTTGCGGATGATCCGCGACGCGGTATCAGGACCGACGCCCCGTGCTGCGAGCGCGATAACAGCGATCCGCCCATGCGAGAGCACGAGGTTCGCATTCTTGTAGACGCGCTTTGCCCGCTTCTTCTCCGTTTCCCGCCTCTTCTGCACGATCTTGATCTCTTCATCCTCCCACGGCTTCAGCGCAGCGATCATCCGCGATCCGCAGAGCGGACACTCAGGAGTATCAGGCACACCCTTTACCTTGCGGCGGGAGACCCATTTCCGGCAGTGCACGCAGAAGAGGATCACCCGGTCGTTCATGATCCGGTTCTTCAGCATCTTGATGATCGAGCGGTCAGGGCGGTCCGGCGATAATAGTTCACGTCCTCCTGAGAATCCGGCATGTCCGAGAGGAGAAGGCGAATCGAGCGCCATCTCGATTTCACCGTTCCGGATACGCTCGAAGACTGATTCTGCACACGGGATATCGAGTTTGTCATGCATGATCTCACGCACCGCCTCCCCAAACATCGGCGTCTCCTCATAGACATCGAGCAACTTTCTGATGCTGATCCGGTCGTACTCGACATCCCTACCGAGCGCGCCGAACTTGCGGGCGACCTGCACCATCTTCCACTTGAGAAGCGTCGTGTTCTTAAGCGTGATCCTGATGATCGGTTCGGCGTATTCGGGCAGAATATCCGCAATGATCTCTTTGATCTGTGCAAGAGGGATTCTTTCAGGGAGTATCAACTTTATCCGGTATGGATCGATCTCCATTCCGATACTGCTCCCGAACTTCGCTGCAAGAAGAGATATGACAACCCGCCCGATGGTCTCGTTGGCTTTGTGACCGAAACACGCATTGATCATGACCGACCGGTCACCTGACGGTTCGATGGTGATCGTTCTGTCATCCGGAACGATATTTGACGATATCTGCCTCTGCATGAGCGAGACTACCTCGCAGGCGGCATCCGTATCGATCGGATATCGATCCATCAACTCACGAACCGCATTCTCGTCACCACCACTCTTCAAAAGATCGGCGATCTCCCCCCTGATGCGCCCGACCGACTGTGTAACACTGTACGGCACCGGGATCTCTTCGCCGATCCAGTTCGGGACCTCGCCTCCAGGGTCCCTGATCGGCTCGACCTTGATCCGGTCCCCAAGTTCGATGATCCGCCACATCTCACCCTTTGTGATGAAGACCGCGCCCGGTCTCGCGAAACTGACAACAAAGACCTCGTCAAGCGCACCTATGTGCTTTCCGCTCACGATATCATAGACATCGTACCGCTTCTCGTCAGGGATCATCGAGAGGTTCTGGTAGTAGTAATGCAGCGACTTGCCCCTGCGCTTGACCGAATCAGCATCAGCATTAGCATTATGATCATCGCCACCATCCCGCCAGACTAGCCTGTGCTCGCCTATCTCGTCCACAATTCCGGAAAGCTCCTCTCGCCCCATCTCCCTGAACGGATACGCCCGCCTGACGATCGCAGAGATGTGCGGAAGCGAGATCTCGCCGAAGTCGAGAACCATGCCGCAGAGCTGGTTTGCAAGAACGTCGGCTGGTTTTTCGTGTGGAATCACGCGCTCGATCTCGTAATTCCCAGCCATCTCTATGATCGCAGATCCCTCAACGATATCGTCGGCATTCACAGCGATGAGCGTCCCGGACGAGACCTCTCCGACCCTGTGTCCTGCCCGCCCGATCCGCTGGATCAGCCGCGAGACCTGCCTCGGCGATCCGTACTGGATCACATGATCCACGTCCCCGATATCGATTCCAAGTTCCATCGAGGAGGTGCAGATCAGCCCCTCGAGTTTGCCGCTCTTGAACGCATCCTCTGCCTGCACCCGGGCGTCCACCGAGAGCGAGCCATGGTGAACGCCGATCGGGATATCGAGCATCTTAAACCTCGATCCGAGAATCTCTGCTGCTTCTCGGGTATTCACGAAGATCAGGGTCGATCGCTTCTCTTCCACGATCTCCCGGATCGTCCGCAGGTGCGCTGCGATCAACGGGTCGCAGAAGAGTTCTTTTGCTGCATCCTCATCATCCGGCGTCGGCTGCGGGTAGACTACCCTGCAAACGATAGCATGACTCACTGACGACGCATCAACGATCCTGATCTGCCGGTCAGTCCCCGCAAGAAACGATGCGACGATTTCTGGCGATCCGATCGTCGCGGAGAGCCCTATCCGCTGGAATTCGCCAGAAACCTCAACCACTCGCTCCAGGGCGAGAGATAGCTGCGAACCACGCTTGCTTGCTGCGAGTTCGTGTACCTCATCCACCACGACCACGCTGACGCCCCTTAGATGTTCGCGCAGTCTCGATCCGATGAGGAGGTTCTGGAGAGTTTCCGGTGTTGTGATCAGGAAATCGGGCGGGTTCAGCGCCTGTTTGCGGCGTTCGTACTGCGTGGTATCCCCATGCCTGACCGCAACACTGATTCCAAGCTCTTCGCCCCACCATTTCAGTCGGAAGAGCATATCCCGGTTCAGTGCACAGAGCGGAGTTATGTAGAGTGCGGAGAACCCCTTTCTCTCCTCTTTTTTGAGGATGTGGTGAAAAACCGGAAGCGCAACCGATTCGGTCTTCCCTGAGCCGGTCGGCGCGATCAAGAGGATGTTCTCCCCCTCGAGCACCGCCGGAATCGCCTTTATCTGCGGCTCGGTCGGCTCGGTGAAGTTGTGCTTGGCAAGCGCTCTCTGGATCGCGGGGTGGAGTTTCTTGAAGACGGGGTGCATGGGTTGGTAATCGTTTGATGGTCCGGGATTATAAATCAGATTCTGTGGAGCAACATTTATTTACAGGTAAAAAAGAATAACAAGACGTAGATGATAACGAAATTGGCGCTTAAGAACTTCAAGAGCATATCCGAATCAGGGATTGAGATCGATCTCAAACCGTTGACTGTGCTGATGGGACCGAACGCTTCTGGGAAATCCAGTATTCTGGAGGCTATCGGCATATTTGCATAGAGTATCGGTAGAGAGCTTACCTCTAAAGGAGATTTGGTTGTTTACCGTGATTTTACTGACATAATACACAAACGCGAAACCAGTAGATGGCTAACAATCGAGATTCACGTAGATGATCTCGGTTACAGATATTCTTACAAAAAATTGAATGACGAGGCACGGCAGAGTGTGAAGATCGGCGATGAAGAAATCGCGAGAGTGACAAATGAATTTTTTGAAGGGAAGGGACAACAATCCCGATTTGAATATCCGCGGGAACTTGCTTTCGAATCATGCGTGTATAATCCGACGCATATACTTACCGAAACGGTTTTTAAAGTTGATAGGCGGGATAGGCAGGATCTTTCAGATAGGTTGAGCAGGGCACAGGAATTTTCATCTTTATTGGACAAAGCACAGAGGATAACAACAACCGTAAGATCGGCACTGGAAGACAAAGTCATTTTCATCTCTTCGACGCGAGGCATCGTCCCGGAAGAAATTGCAACAGGAGATATACCAGACAATGTTGGAAAACAAGGTGAGAATCTCATCCAGTTGCTTGCTCACATCTTTGGAACGCTCGAATACAAGGATACTGCCGAAAAGATTGCGAAATGGGCTGGCAGATTCGGGATAAATGAACTACATGCTGGCTGGCACGGTGCCAATGAACTGATCTCAGAATATCTCGATCCAAGTTTTGGTGTTGTTCTAAACCTCTCATCCGCGAGTCAGGGGTCGAGGCAGATTCTTTCTGTCATCACCCAGTTATTCTGGAGCGAACCGGGTGATATCATAATGATCGAGGAACCGGAGATCAGCCTTCATCCCGGATCGCAGGTTCTTCTGACCGAACTCTTTGCAGAGGCGATAGCAGATGGTAAGCAGATCATCATAGCCACGCACAGCGAGTTTCTGCCGCTCGCACTGCGAAGACCGATCAAGAGTGGGCTATTAACGCTGGATGATATTGCACTGTACCACATCAAGAAAGAAGAGGAAGGAACCATCGCTGAAAAGCTCGATCTCACCGAAGATGGTTATGTGAGGGGGTGGATCCCCTCTTTTGCCGAGATCGAAGAGGATCTGCTTGAAGAGTGGATAGAAACCGTCCCGGAGGATTAAATTGCCAGATACCTCTCTGGTCTTTGATGTCCATGTCTTTCTCGGTGCGATAGCAAGGAACGATCAAGAGGAATCGTTTGCAAAAGCGTACGACATTATGATTAAAAGATATCACAAATTCTTTTGTAATAAAGATATACTTAAACGATATCGGAGTCGAGCCCACTCTTATGGGATGACTTCCAGAGTTATCCAGCTCGCACTCGAGGATCTCAAGCAAGCGGGAGTCCTTGTGCGGCGCAGTAGAAAGAAAGTCAAGATAGATGGCTTTACACCTGATGATCTGACGTTCCTTGAGACCGCCTGTAATGGGGCGTCGTATCTATTGACGAGGGACTCTGATTTCCGTGACAATGAAAAGAAGATCCGTAGAGCTGGATGCAGGTTCGAAGTGATATCTCCTGATAGGTATGTTCACCAATGTGAAAAATGACGATCCCGAGAACGCCGCCGGAATCGCCTTTATTTGCGGCGGGGCTTTACATCTTGAAGATGACAACAACTGAATCCATAGCCGGAATTGACGTTTACCTCACAAAAACTCCAGGCATCGGCGGCGTAGTCCGTTCGGATGCGTCTGACTTCCGGGTTACAGAGGTCTGGGCGCCCGGAAAAATCACGGATGCAGAAAACGGGAAGTATCTCATCGTAAAACTCACAAAGAAGAACTGGGACACCCACCATCTGATCAGGGACCTCTCGAGATGGTTCAGGGTCAGCAGATCCAGGTTCGGATGGGCTGGCACCAAGGATACGCGGGCTGTAACCACCCAGAGGATCGGTATCTGGGATCCGGATCGTGCCATCGAGACAAAGATCCCCGAGGTCCGCATCCCAAACGCCAAACTCGAGATCATCGGGCGGTCGAACCGGAAGATCAGTCTCGGCGATCTCTGCGGCAATAGGTTCAGGATCGTCATACGGTGGATCGATGAAACAGAAGAGGAAGTCCGGGATCGCGTAAATCGCGTAACCGGTGAACTCTCGCACGCGGGCGGCATGGCGAATTTTTATGGCGTGCAGAGGTTCGGAACAATCCGCCCGATCACACACGAAGTCGGCAGACTCATCGTCACAGGCGATTTCAAGGGCGCGATGATGACGTATCTTGCAAAACCGTTCCCGGATGACAGGTCTTATGAAGTACGCAAACGTCTGTGGGATACCCATGATTTTAAAGCGGCACTGGTCGAGTTTCCGGATCATCTGCGGTACGAGCGCGCAATGTTAAACCACCTGGTAAAACAACCGGATGATTACACCGGCGCATTTCGTGTGCTGCCAAAAAACCTTCTGAGGATGTTTACACACGCATACCAGTCATTCATATTCAATAAAATCCTGAGTAAGCGAATAAAAGAGGAGATGCCACTAAATCAGGCAATAGTTGGGGATGTTGTATGTTTCAGAGGCGACGACGGTCTGCCAGATGCGTCGAGGACGCAAGAAGTGACGCAGGTGGATATCGATGGCATCAACAACCTCATTCGCAAAAAACGTGCGTGGGTGACCCACTCCTTGATCGGGCACGGCTATGAACCCGGAGACGGGATAGAGGGCGTGGTGTTATCCGATCTCGGGATCGATCTCCCTCTGTTGACTCGCGGGTTTGAGATCGCAGAGATGCCGGAACTCGCTTCGAAGGGTGGATGCCGGGCGGTTGCGATAGGTGTCGATCCGGCATTTGATGTGAGCGCGGATGATGCGGGAGTGGGCGTAACTGCTGAGTTCTTTCTGCCGAAGGGCTGCTATGCCACAGTCCTGCTGCGTGAGTATATGAAGGGATGATGCACCTATTGTTTGCGATTTCCAGAAATTGATTCAGGAGAACAGGCGCAGTCATTCACTCTCCGCATCCAGGAACTCAACCGTTGTGCTGCCTTTAAGTTTCATCATCCCCCTACACTCTGCCTCTGCCTTCACAGTTGCAATTCCGCTTGACGTGGGGAATATCAGAATAGACATGACAGAAGCGCGGCCACGAGGTATCTTGACCGGATTCTCTATCGTTCCGAGGTCAGTCTCCAGAATGACTGTTGTATCCTTCGGAACCGGGATTGGTATCTCGTTATCGTCTTTTGTCACTATCTCTATCTCTATCTCTACCATTGATCTCGATTCACGGTCTGCTACGATCTCGGCTGGATCTGCTGAGAGTTTCAGTTTGACTTCAGGCATCTTGGTCAGATCGCAATGGACTGGGGTCATTTGGTTGGCGACGACTGCATCTTTTTCACAGTCGAAATAGCCGCGTTTTGAAAATAGAACAGTGTGGGGACCTATCAAGAGGTTATTTATCGTTTTCGGCGATCTGCCTTTGTATTCCACGTCCACGAATACCATAGCGTCTGTGGGGTCAGAAGTCGCATGTATCGAACCGTGTTGCTCTTCATCTTCATCTTCTTCCGGTTCGTTGTTATCCTTTGTTTCGTCTATGCCAGAGTTTGGCTCGGGGACCAGCTTTCTAAGCACATAATATACCAAAAGAGCGCCCACAGCCAGTGCTGTTATCGCCACCAAAATATCTGGTATAACCGGTTCAGTGGGGAATTCGGTCACCACCACGTCCAGTTCCTCTCCAACCTCCTCTGACCATATCCCACGATCGTCCCTGACCGCAAAACGGTAAACTCCTGCCTGAACCTCGTCGGGTTCGAGTGTGAACTCTGATGAACCGCCGGAATACGAGCGTATACTTCCATCAGGAAGCGTCCAGCGGCACTCGGCGACTTCACCGTCCTCATCCTCGCCCCAGCCCTCGAGCGTCACGCTCTCACCCTCGTATGCTGGATTTGGATATATCTCCATGTGTGCGGTCGGGGGCAGCTCCCGCGGAACAGTGATCAGGTCTGAGACCGATCCTTCCCCTGCCCGATCCCCGATCTCTGCTTCGGCGTTTATGGTGTACATCGTTTCCACACGGACTGCTGGCGCGGTGAAAATTGAGACGAATCCACCATCCGCATCCGTCGTTCCCGCATCGGGCTCAAGATCGCCGATTGGGGCTGAGAGAGATATGAATGCATCATGTACAGGATCGCCATTTGCGGTGACCAGAACCGCTACCTCATTTGATTCGCCCGATGGTACCGGATCAGTGAAAATCGAGATAGATAGGGGCGGCAAGATTCCCTCGACTGTGATAACTTCACTCCTCTCGTTATTCGCTTCGTTTGACTCTGCTATCTTGCCTGCAGTATCTATCGTTGCTGTTATCTCAAACTCCCCGGGCTCTTCAAATGTGATTGGTTCAAAGTAAACCGTCGCCGCCTCGCCGGATTTCAGCGGGCGAACCTGGCGGCTAAGATCGCAACAGCCCCAGAGCATCAGGTAAACCCATTCCGACGACGGAGCTCCGATGTTCCTCACGACAACTGCAACGGTCACAGGCTCGCCAATCTCCGGGAGAGTGGGGTTCCAGAATATCTTTTCGACTGTTAAGTCGGGTTGGATTCTGGCTGTTAAGTAGCAGGCGTGCCACTCATCCGGGGCGAAATGTTCTCCGTAATAATTCGGAGAGTTCTCTATTATATGATAAGATGTCCAAAATATCCAATCTCCTTCCTTATCCACAGTCGTGCTCGCTTGTACGCTTATGCTCTCACCCTCAGGTAACTGATAATTTTGATATGCATGTCCGAAGCTTCTATCAATGCCATCCGGGCCTCTTGCTGCCACAAACGCACCCTGCTCACCGAACTCGCCGAAATTTAGGGTAGACTTCAGCGTAAATGATACAGTCATGGTGTCGCCCACCATCAGAGGTTCCGGTCTGGTTACTTCAAAGTCAGAGAGCTCCAGATAGTCATCCGCCGAATCCGGACCGCTGTACGAGCAGAGAAGCGCAGCATCTGCAGGGAGCGCATGGGCTAAGAGCAGCACTGCGAGTAGAATGGGGATTAGATTAAGGGTTTTCTTAAAATCACAGATGTCCAATTTTAATACCCCCTCCCCTATTCGTACGATCTCCTCAAATCCAATTATTATCAGCACATAAATCGCCAATACCATTCTTTTACTGAATTTATTAGCCATCTGCACTTCTCCAGTTTCGATTTTTCATTTCTTAAAACACGGTCCTGCATAAAAGCAGGCAGATCCATAACGTTTACTTCTTTTCTGCCTCGGTCTTTTCATTATGTAATATCCAGCCAGAAGAATCTATTTTTCCGTTAGGTAATACGATTATAGTCCCGTCGTCGGTCTTTAATCGTGTTTTTCTGAGCGTAACATCGATAATCTCCCCTCTACGACTCATCGTCTCAATTTCATCACCAATGTTAAAGTGTCTGTCCAACAGGAGGAATATCTCGGCCACTGCATCGCTTAAGGCATCCTTAACAGCTAATGCGACGGCAGCCCCAACCAGGACCGAGGCGCCTATAAGGGGCATGAAAATCTCTTCCAATCTTAGTGCAATCGAGACATACATCAGAACAGAGAGCCACAAAACATAGACCACGATTCTTCGTAAGATATTCCGCACATCCAGAGGAAGGTAGGTAACGTCTAAGAATTTTCTAACAATCCTTTTTATTAGGCTAATCACAAAGAAAGCAACTACTATAACCAGTATCACTTTCAAATATGGCTCAACCACTTGAAATATATCTGTCAAATCTAGTGTAGTGTCCCGCATGCGCCTCCATATTCAGGATAAAAATTGCAGGGCAGCGATGAACCGCCCTGCGAACTGTTGAACTCTTAGCTCTTATATCTTGAACTGATCTGTATCAACCCATTCTTGACGTAGGAGCGCCCAGAAGTCCACTGCACCTCCTTTGAGCACATACTCGTAGGGCAGCCAGCCATAGCC
>JAUVWP010000127.1 GCA_030604085.1 Methanosarcinales archaeon
CCATCAGGAAGCATCTTTCGAGTCTCCTCAGGAATCCCTGCAAGCGCCTGCTCCGCTCTTGCGGAAACCGCCTCTATCGCATCCGCTGCCCGATCGCAGAGATCGGCAACGATTACCACGCAATCCTTGGCCTCTGCGCCCACAAAATCCCGGAGCGCATCGACCTCGGCATCAGTGATCTCGTAAGCAGGCAGTTTATCGGTGTGGAATATCCCGCCAACGCCTGCTTTCTTCGCTTGATCCGAAAACTCAGATCCGAGACGGCGGTCTGGCTGGATCTCTGCTCCGACCATGCCCCCGAATCCACGTAGGCGTAGTGCAAGCACGCACCCCTTCTTAATCGCGCGTTTGATTACCGCTGATCCGCTGTTCTCAAATATCTGCGTCACGTCCGCAGTCTCGCCGACGGTTGCGCCCCTCTTCTTGAGTTCCTCCCGGATCTCAAGCAGTCTGACCTGACGGAGCGCTTCGTACCGAACGATGGTCTCGATCAGGTCGAGTTCCTGGACTCCCTTGATCTCAACCCTTGCACCCTCTGCAATCGAGATGTTCACATCCTGCCTGATCGTGCCGATCCCCCGCTTGACTGCACCGGTTGACCTGAGAATCATCCCGATCTGCTCGGCAGTCTCTCTTGCGTGGGCAGGCGAGACGATGTCAGGCGCGGTGCCGATCTCGACCAAAGGTATCCCGAGCCGGTCTAACGAGAAGACGACCGTGTCCGCTTCTCCCCCTACTCGCTGGGCAGCATCCTCTTCAAGGCAGAGCACATCCACGCCGACCTTACCTTCAGACGTCTCGATATAGCCAGCGGTTGCGGCAAGCGATGTGCGCTGGAATCCGGCAGTGTTCGAGCCGTCGATCACGATCTTTCGCATGGTGTGGAGCTCGTCGACTGGCTGCATGTTTAAGAGGCGAGTGATCATGAGCGTGGTATCGATCGCTTCCTCATTTAATTCCCGCGGCGGCTCTTCATCGTTCTCGACGAGACAGATGCTCGGATATGCCTTGTACCTGAATTTGCGGATGACTTTCGCCTCTTCGAGCGCTGCCTGGTCTGTCTCACCCATCTCACTCTGCGTCGGTCGCAGGTACCTGTAAAACTCGTAAGTCGATTCATCTGTGTCCCGGAGCAGTGTCGGGCATCTGCAAAAGAGTTTGTGTGCGGTGTTTAGTTGCTGATGGATCTCCAGCCCGGCTTTCAGCCCGAGTGTTCCATAATCGAGATTCGGGGTGCTGGTCATCTCTCTTGAATGGATCGTTTTGGTATATATTTGTTATCGAACTGCATCTTACGAACTTTTCGCCTAGCAGAACCTGAAACCGCAGACAATCAGTATCGGCATGCCTCTTTCACCAACGCGCCCCCGCCTTTCGCTTGCAATTCCACGCCAACCCTTTCAGCATGTTCCACGTACCCTTCCACCGGGATCGTCTCATCCACCCGTTCATACTGGCTGCCATTAAGGGACAGTACCTCTGCACGCACCCGGACACGATCGCCGCCTACCATTTCTGCAAACGCGCCGATCGGAACATCGCACCCTCCGCCGAGAACGCTGATCACGATCCGTTCGATCTCGGTCTCGATTCTCGTCTGGCTGTGATCGAGCGCACGCACCAGATCTCCTGCAGCGGAGTCCGCAAGCGTCACGACCGCTATCGTGCCCTGATTGGCTGACGGGATGAAATGATCGATCTTGAGCCGTTCAAACCCGATATTCCAGCCCAGCCGTACAAGTCCTGCCTCCGCCAGAATGATCCCGTCATATACCCCCTCGCGTAGCTTTCTCATGCGGGTGTTGATGTTGCCACGAAGATCGATGATATCGAGGTCGCTACGGAACCGGTGCAGTTGGGCTCTGCGGCGGAGTGAGGATGTGCCGATGACAGCGCCGGCAGCCAGGTCATCGATGCTTGTGCCGTTACCATCCCCGCCCCCTGTGATCAGCACGTCATACGGAGGATCCCGCTTGAGGATCGCTGCGGTCACCAGTCGCTCCGGGCGGATTGTTGGGATGTCCTTCATCGAGTGGACTGCGATATCGATATCGCCAGCAAGCGAGTGTTCATCGATCTCACGCACGAATGCTCCGACGCCCCCGACATTGGAGAGTTCGTGCAGCGGGCGGTCTGTGACCACATCGCCGTGTGTCTTGATGGTGCGAACCTCGGTCACGATGCCGATCTCCTGCAACGCTCTGGCAACGATATCTGCCTGCGCAAGCGCAAGCGCACTCCCGCGTGTTCCGATGATCATATATGCTGCTCTTGGTTGCGATGTGCATAAATGTTGCGAATCGAAGGGTATGTGGAGATGACTAGAGTATAACGCTACGTTGGAGGGACATTAAGATCTTTACAGATTTTCTGTGCCAATTTATCAGCGATTTCGGTATGACGTGGCACCGATGATGTTTTTCTGTTTACGGGATTGAAATAAATCGAATGCCTGCTACCTTCCCGCAGCAGTCTGCAACCGTGCTGGTTCAAATGTTTCAGCAGAGCACGACGCTTCATTCATGCCGCCACCAGCAACTCTTCCCTGATTGCATCCTTTCCTATAAATTCAAGCCGCGCCAGTTTCCTGTTTTCCTCGATGACCAGTGCTACGGCTTCTTTCAGGTTTTCGCGTGCTTCTTCCAGCGTCCTGCCTTGCGTATTTGCGCCGGGAAGTTCTTCAACATAGCCGATCCACCAGTCTCCGTCTCGTTCAAACACGGCTGTGAATTTGTTCATGATTGATCTTCCTTTGAATGACGTGTGATTGTGCATTTGCATAACATCTTTTGTTTCAGATGAGGTAACATTTGTGGTTTGTGTGGGTGGTCGGGGGGCAGATGCCGCGGACTTGCGTCTTGGCGGGACTGGAGCTGTAAAGCATTTGAGCGATCACGCCACCCGGGGTGCGTCACCCGGACAGCCCAAACGTGGAATCGCGCTCGATCCAGTCACCATCGCTGTCAGTATCGCGCCCGTCGATTCGCCGCTGCCACGATATCCCCTCCGTCGAATGCGTGTATTCGATGCTGCTGTCGACCTCCTCGCCATTGTGGTACAGAAGTACCTGCCCGTCACTGTTGTCGAGTTGTACCTTCGTTGTCAGGTAATATCCGTACGGATTAATGGTCGTGCCTGCTGGAATGTTGTAGGTAGCACCATCCTCGTTTTTGAGAACCCAGCCGCCGATATCGACCGGCTCACCGCCGCAGTTGTACAGTTCCGTGGTCTCGTTTCCACGATCCGTCCCTATCGGGTTCGGCATCAGTTCGTTGATCACGATCTTCGGAGTGGACGAGGGAGCTGGAGTGGGGGTGGGCGTAGCGGTAGGTGTGAATGAGGGTTCGGGTTCGCCCGGATCCGGATCCACGACCGTCAGCACGAAATCCTGCTCTGCAAGGTTATCGGACGGATCTCTGCATTTCACACGGACGCTGTATGTTCCGACCTGAAGCGGATTGTCCGGATCGAATGAAGCGCCCAGCCCGGATCCGCCACATGTGATGGTGTATCTCAGTATCACGCCATGGTAAGGACCGACCACCGATATGAAAAATGTTGGGATGTCGATCGGTTCATTGAAAGAGAACACGATATCGTCGTTCACGCCGATAAAATCGTTGACAAGTGTTATATTCGGAGGAGTCTTGTCCGGAATGGAATTCTCCACCCCGGGTGTTCCGATGCGCCCACACTCATATCCCAGTGAGGTATACCAGTTATCCGGATTTGTACCATCCACCGGTGCAATTCGCTCCATAGACTGTCCGACAGCATCGTTCTTCCCGGCAAACCAGTTCCCATCCCGGTTCACGATATCGACCCTCTTCGAGATCGGCGGAAAGCCGTTAAAGAGTTGCAGAACCTCTCCGCTGGTCTTGAGTGCGATGTTTGAGATCTGATCCGGTTCGCAGGTCGTGGCATCGTTTTCCGCGATCAGGTAATAGCCATGCGATGCTATGATCGCACCCGGTTCGATTGTGATATCGATGGTGTCGTTGACCGCCCCAACATCCCTCGTGATCGTCCAGTTTCCGATGCAGATGGTGTGATCGAGCGTATTATATAGCTCGATGTACTCCTTCTCGTCCCACATTACTTCGCTGATCACCACATCCCAGAACAGCGGATCATACCCTTGCGCGGACTCTGATGTGGCATTGACCGATGTATTGGCATTGGGGGTTGCCGCGGATGATGCCGATTGCAGGTCAGCGGAGTTCCCCGTCTGCAGAACTCTGTGATTGGAACCATCGGTTGCGGCCGTGAGGTCAAGTAAGCACTCCCGGCTCATCGGCAGCGTCCGTTTCTGATCCATTGGTACTGCGCATTCCATCGATGGCGTTTGTATCCAGAATGAGATGTAGTCCTCTGTATCGGGATGCGCGAATACATTGAGATCGTACCGCCCCGATGCTGTGATGCCTGTACCACCACAGATACTGTCCCCGATCTTTGCAAAGAGGGTGGTCTGCACCGGCGCAGGCGTGCCCTCGATGCTAACATTCCCGTAAAAGCGGAAACAGAACGAATCGGGTTGCGGTTGCGTTTCATCTGCACCGGCATTGACAAACATCACCAGTACAACCAC
>JAUVWP010000162.1 GCA_030604085.1 Methanosarcinales archaeon
ATCCAGTTTGTCATCATCGACGTTCTTCACATACACGGTAACGGTGTGTGTTTCTGTGGTTCCAGCCGGCGGGCTTCCGAGGGTTACCATGCCGCCGACCCACTCCGCAGGTATTATGATTTGGTTCTTATGTTCCTGCTCCTTGTCAACAAGTATGCTATCAGAGAGATTGAGGAAACTGGAATCTCCGTCTTCTCCCACCACCTCAAATTTGATCGTTGCAAGCGATCCGTCCCCGCTGACAGCACCAGTGACGCCTGGTTTGAAGAGCAGAGTAATCACACCTGTGCTCGTAAAGTAACACATATCAACCGGCACCTCATCGCCCCCCACCTCCCCTGCCATATCATCGATCTCATCAAGGTCGGTCGCATTCACAACATTTGAATTGAACGATAGATCGAACTGCCCGGAAGCCAGATCATCGACATCATCGATCTCGATTGTGACATCGAATTTGCTGCCAGTGATATAGTCAGGTGCGTCTATGCTCACTGTCGTTGCTGTTGCGTGGGTTGCGAATACCGCAAGCAAGATCAGGATTGCGGCAAGTTGTCTTTGATTTTTTGCGTGCATGGTGATCACCTGAACAGTTTCAATGAATAGATGAAAGCGAGTAATCCGATGAACGAGTAGATGGAAATAAAATTATGTGTTGTCAATATATCCTGAAATTTATCTTCCCTGGATGGTGCGGCTGGCACTGCCGCAGACGGCGCGTCCTGCGCTCCTGCCGTGAATGCAGGCGAGTCCTGATTGGGTTCCGAAGTCTCTATCGTAGTTACAGTCGGTGCTGGCGATGATTCTACTGACGTTGCCACAGTCGTCTGGGTGGGCGATTTTGTCGGTGTTTTGACTGGCATCGATGATGCTGTGCCAACGGTCACGTTATCGCCGAACCAGTTTGCAGGGATCTCATCAGGTCCGATACAATCGCCAATTTTTCTCTTGAACTCATCAGATATATCGATGGCACTGACATCCCCAGTATCCCCCACCACCTCAAACAAAATCTTTGCCACACATCCCGATCCGCTGACGCAATCGGCGCTCCTGAGCTTGAAGAACACCCTAATCCTGCCATCATCCATGGCAAGACACATATCGACAGGGATCTCTGTGTCATCGATGTCTCCGTATTTGGATTTAACATCCTCCACATCTATGACGTCTATGACGTTATGGTCGAATGTGAGATCGAACTGCCCTCCGTTCATATCACTGACATTCGTAATATCGATCGTGACCTCGAACATGTCAGAGACGTATTCGGGCGCGTTGACGCGGACATTGACGTCTGCATACTCTGCTGCTGCCGCACCAATCGTGAGTGACACAAGGAGCGCGATTGATAGCAGCTTCTCTGCGATAGAGTTCATTTTCATCATCTCATTTTCTGTGATCTTACAATCTTTATGATATAAACTTTTTGATTCGTAACATCGAAAAGTATGGAAGGGTGAAAGACCCCCCCATCTCTTCGCCATCCTGCCCGCATACCTGAACGCCATGAACCCTCTTACAAAAAGCACTAACGGATTTTATCCGCAGCTTCCCGCGTCTTCTCTCGTATCCTTCGTGCAAGTTCAGCCAGCTTCTCCTTTGAGAGTGGTTGCGGGGTTACACCGCTCCCATTCTCAATAATCGCACCTGCAAGCTCCCTGAACCTATCTGCAATGATAGAATCCGGCATGTACTCGATAACCGTCTTACCATACAGTTCACTCGCTGCTATCAGTGAATCATTCGGAATTGCCCCTATCACCTCTGACCCGACACCTCCTGCAAACTCCTCAATGAGTTTCGGATCATCGATTGCGCCCCGCACATTGTAGACGATGCCGCCAAGCGGCGACCCTTTCCTGCTTGCATGACGCTCGATGCCCTTGCAGATATTGTTCGCTGCATACATCGCGAGATAGTCCGCAGAGGTGACTATGAAGACGTTATCTGCAAGCCCCTGCCGCAGCGGCATCCCGAAGCCGCCGCATACAACATCCCCGAGCACATCGTAGATGATCAGATCGAGATCGCCATCATAGACTCCGAGGCTCTTTAAGAGATCGACCGCAACGATGATACCTCTTCCTGCACATCCGACCGCAGGCTCAGGTCCACCAGCCTCGACGCAGAGAACCCCTTTGTACCCTTCGTATACGATTTCGTCCACATCGATCTTCTTGCCTCCGATGATCTCTGTGAGTTCCATCTTTGCACCGCCTTTCTCCCTCAGGACGTCCAGGACCGTTGGGATATCAGCGTCCCCTCTCAGGTTGCGGGTGCAGTCTGCTTTCGGGTCGCA
>JAUVWP010000092.1 GCA_030604085.1 Methanosarcinales archaeon
CGACATTGCTCACATTGTATGCAGAGAGATACTTCGAGTCGATGGTTAGGTCACCTTCACCGTAATAATAGTTCACTTCTTCGCCGTTTGCTGTGTTGTTGCGCCAGATGTAATTATTATAACACAGGTCCCAGAATTGTAATGCAAGACCATTGTTCCCTGATATTGTATTTTCGCTTAAATCATTATCATTCGAACGGAAAGTAACTCCAGCGTCATTATTCTCTGACATATTATTGTCTATGATGTTATTATCCCCATTTCCATCTAAATAAATGCCTATACTATTGTTGATGACGCTATTGTTGATGATGCGGTTGTATTTGCTTGTACCGTCTGAATGAATGCCATTACCAATGTTATCCAGAATATGACTGTCGTTTATGGTGTTGCTGCTCGAATCGGCAAAATAAACCCCTTGTTTTACGTTGTTCTCGATAGTACTTCCACTAATTCCATTCGATGAAGATCCCCCCACGATCCGGACGCCATCCCCGTTGTGTATCGTGCAGCCCGTGAACCATAGATTGTTGCAATTGGCGATTGTCACATGCCCGATGTTGGTGTCGGTGATCGTCGTGTCACTGTCGGTGTAATTGTAGTACACCTTGCCGCCGTTTACGGTGTTGGTGGTGTCAATATCCTGATCATAGTCTCCTGTGACGTACAGGCTGTAATCCTTATTGTTGTTGTTCAGACTGTTATTTCGCAGGATATTGTTCTTCGAGGAATCTATGAATATGCCGTTGTGTTCGACGGTGTTGTGGATCATGCAGTCTGTGATGTTGACATATCCTGAGGTTGAGGTCAGGTAGATGCCATATTCCAGATTGTTGCGGATGGTACAGTTATCAATGGTTATATTATTGATGGTCTGGATGTTCAACTCATTGCTGTACTCGACGGTGCTGTCGCTCAGATTGCCGCGGCTACCGCTCTCGTAGTTGAAATTGTAATAGCTGGAATCGTGTCGGGTGATGGTTGAACCATCGGTTACGTTCATGGTTGCATCGCTTTTGACATTGATTGAATTTCCGTCCATCCGTATTGTTGCGTTGCTGAGGTGCAGCGCGCCGCTTTCGACATCAATCTTGCCGGTCATGTTACTGTCATTATTGCTCAGATTCGTGCTCCAGTCCACACAGTTCACATCAGTGACAGTGATTGTGCCGTAGTCCCCAGCCCCCGCGAGCCCACACGCCAGTCCAAGAATCAGGAGCGTACAGGCAGGGAGAAGAATCGCAGAAGTGCACCTCATAAGATGCGCTCGGCAACATCTGTCCTGGTCGATCGTCTGACGCCGGATCGTAATCACCTTCGTTCCTATGTTATCATACAATTACCAGTCGTATGTGATATAACTTTTCTGATTTATTCGCGGCGTCGAGTCGCTCTTGGTGACACCACCTAAAAGCCAGCCCCGAGCACCAGAATTGCAATCCCGCCACGCCAACAAACCCCCTGACGCCATACGATCCCATCGATACATGCTTATACCTCCGGCGCACCATGGGAATCATGCACTTCGATCTCCACATCCATTCCGCATATTCGCGGGATTGCAGATCGCCGATCGACTCGATACTGAAACATGCTGTGGATATCGGTCTTGATGGGATTGCGATCTGCGACCACGACACTGTAAAAGGCGGAACCGTTGGCGAAGAGCGTGCAAAGGAACTCGGTCTCCCTCTGATCATGATCCCTGGGGTCGAGATAACGACAATCAGGGGGCACTTGATCGCACTCGGGATACGGGAGGAGATTTCGCCAAAGAAGACGGTGCCTGAGACGATTGCGCGCATCCGAGAACTTGGCGGCGTTGTTGTGGTGCCGCACCCGTTCAAGCGGTTGAGCCATGGCATCGGGGATTTCGCGGATCTGGATGTGGATGCGGTCGAGATCTTCAATTCGAGGTTCATCACAGGGGAAGCGAACAGGAAAGCGGAGCGGATGGCGCGGGAGATGGAAATTCCAGCAGTTGCAGGGAGCGATGCGCACATCGTGCCGATGATCGGGTATGCAGTGACCGAGATTTCGGCAGAGCGCAATTTACCGGCGGTTCTGGATGCAATCCGCGATGGAAAGACCAGAGTTTACGGAACGCGCACGCCCATCAAGATATTTGCATCGCAGATGGCAAGAGGATGCTTACGGCGGGCAAAAGAGATAGTAGGAATCGAGGTGAAGTGAGTTTCATGAACGTTGCGATCATCGGAACCGGATATGTCGGAACGGTCACAGGCGCGTGTTTCGCAGAGCTTGGGCATAACGTTGTCTGTGTCGATATCGATAGATCGAAGGTCGATTTGATCAACGCAGGAATCCCGCCGATCCATGAACCGGGGCTTGCCGAACTTCTGAAGAAACATGCGGGGGCGGGGTTGCGGGCAACTGTGGATTACAATGATGCGATACCGAGTTCGGATCTCACTTTTATCTGTGTTGGCACGCCATCCGATGAAGACTGGCGCATCGATCTCTCTATCGTGCGTTCTGCATCGGAAAGCATCGGAGATGCGCTTAAACTGGCTGACCGGGACGCGTACCATGTCGTGGTGGTCAAGAGCACGGTCGTTCCAGGAACCACTGAGAATGTGGTTGCTCCGCTTATCCATGCGAGGGGAGTGCGGGAGGATGTCGGGATTGCGATGAATCCTGAGTTTCTGAGGGAAGGAAAAGCAGTGTATGATTTTATGAACCCGGATAAGATCGTGATAGGCGGCGATCCCAGTTCCGCAGAGATGGTAGCCCGTTTATACGAAAAAATTCCCTGTGAGGCAACGCTTACTGATATCAGAACCGCAGAGATGATCAAGTACGCAAACAACTCGTTCCTTGCCACGAAGATCTCATTCGCAAACGAGATCGGGAATATCTGCAAGAGACTCGGGATCGATGTTTACGAGGTGATGTCTGCGATCGGGAAGGATTTCCGGATCTCGGAGCACTTCTTAAACGCAGGCGCGGGCTTTGGCGGGTCGTGCTTCCCAAAGGATGTCAAGGCGCTCATTGGCAAGGCAGAGGAACTCGGATACGAGCCCCACATCCTCCGCGCCGTTGTCCTGGTGAACGAGGAGCAGCCGATGCGCATGATAGAACTACTCGTTGGGAGGCTCGGAGACGTCCGCGGCAAGCGGATTGCGGTTCTGGGACTTGCATTCAAGAACGACACCGATGACATACGCGAGGCAAGATCGATACCTGTGATACGAAAACTGCTCGGCATGGGCGCATCGGTTGCGGCATATGATCCGCTTGCAGCAGAGAATATGCGTGCGGTCTTTCCTGATGTCGAGTACTGCCAGAGCGCCGCAGATGCGTTAGGCGGTGCGGACGGGTGCCTGATCATGACCGAGTGGGCTGAGTTCGGATCGCTTGATCGGGAGTTTGATGCGATGAACGAGATCGTTGTGATCGATGGCAGGCGTGCGGTCTCTCTGGATCGCGGGGTTTATGAAGGGATCTGCTGGTAGTCGCTTGGCATACTGTTTGGAAAATTTCAACAGACTATTGCACATAGGCGCAGGCAGCGATCCGGCGACATGCGCGACATACAGGTGTCCGGGGTCGGGGACGCTCGTGCGTGGACGCCGATGGAGACGGGGCGTGCCGATCATCATGGAAATAAGGTGCCCGATCATTCATGGCAGGCAGGAAGTCACTTCAATAACTCCAGGTTTCATGGCTCAACATTGAGCGGTTCAGCTCTTCTTTATATAAATGCCATTGAGGCATGAATTTATCCATGCAGGCTACGAAACGGTCGCTGTGGTTGCGCTCTATCAGGTGTACCATTTCGTGTACGATAATGTATTCGAGACAATGTTCCGGCTTTTTTGCGAGTTCAAGATTTAACCAAATTCGACGACTTGCAAGAGTGCAAGTCCCCCATTTCGTTTTCATTTTCTTAATACCTCAGTCATCAACTTCCACCCCGATTATCTGTTGCCATTTATCAATTAGTGCCGGTATCTGATCTTTAAGTTGCTTCCGATACCATTTCGTGAGTACTCTTTCTCGCTGCTCGCAAGTGCTCCCAACTCTAACGTAAAGGTCAATATGGGTTTTATTGCGAATTTCTACTTTTGGGGCGGCGTTGTGATAAATAACATTTAATAAATAACGCCCGCCTTTGTAGTAGTGGCTTTCGCCGGACACAAACCTGCGTTCTGATTGACGTTCTTGAGTCTCAAATTTCAATTGCTGTTTTTTTATCCATGCTATTTTTGAGATGGCAAAAAGGCGAACCGCCTCATCATCGATTTTTAGAGGTGTGGCAATGCGTACCCTGCCGCTCGGCGGATATACCCCAAGATGCAGATTTTTAATGTCCTTTCTTACCACATCTATTGCTATGTTGCCCACCGTAATTTGATACATGCTAATATCCGTTCTGGTGTTTTACCAAATCAAAAACGCAGCCTGCTTCAGCCTCATCATCGATGTGTTTTCGTATTGCATTTTTTACTTCACGTTCCTTTATTGGATTACCGCGCCATCCGTCTTTCTTCGTATGACAAATTTCAGCATCCAGAGCAATCGTGAGTTCTTCATCATAACCTAAATTATCGTAGAGGGCTCTTTTGGCGTTGGAATCCAAGCTTTTAGGGTAGGTAGGTGAATCGGCGGGCGTTTTTACTTTTTTACTTAACTCGACGATTTTGGCTAAGTATTCTTTGTAGCTTTGGGCAACTTCCTTTCGTTCCTTGATCAATTCATCCAGAAGCGTTGACATCTTCTCGTAATACTTCGGATTGGTGGGCATTTCATCGATTATCAGCCTGCGCATATTGTTTTCGATGGTTTCTGCCACGGCTTCTTTGTTTCCGGTTATGCCTTTCGGTAGTGCGTTTATCGCATCTGCTCCTCGTTCTACGATCAAATCGATCAGCGTCATGTCATCAAAAGCAGAAATTATTTCGCTTTCCTCCGCACCGATATAGGTGTCGATCAAATGACGCATGTCAGGCTCGAATGCCTTTAAATCGATGTAATCTCTACTTGTTATTTTTATTTCGCTTCTCACATCTTCGTAATGCTTTACATCCTTTTTTATCTGTTCAATTTCTTCCAGCGTATAACCTGCTTTCCTCATTTCGTTTGCAATGTCGGCATAAGCTCTGATCAGGGCAACGGTGTGTTTGTATAATGAGATGCGTTTTTGTTCGGTTTCTTTCAAGTCGTCTTTATTTTCCGGGTTGCCACAGAAGTAACGAATATACGCCATAGGGTCTTTTGGTGGTGCTACCGGTTCGCACAATGCTTTGATTTGTTCCAGTGCATCGTCCAATCGTTTTCTGCCTGCTGCCAATCTGTCCGTCAATAAACCTGCTACATCTTCTTGTGCATACGCATCGAACGCTCCGGAGGTATAATCGTCTATTGCCTTTTCAAGGCTTTTGAAGAGGTCTTTGTAATCTATAATGTAGCCATATTCTTTATCATCACTATCTAACCGATTTACCCTGCATATTGCTTGAAACAGCCCGTGGTCCTGCATACTTTTATCAATGTAGAGATAGGTGGCTGGAGGCGCATCAAACCCTGCAAGCAGTTTATCCACTACAATGAGCAATTTCATCTGGGCTGGCTCGTCTACAAACTTCTTTTTCACTTCATCTCCAAACTTCTCCGGATCTTTACCATCCAGCATCTTCTGGTAAACTTCGTATTTTTTCAGTTTGTCGGTAAGTGTGTCTTCACCTGTGCTTTCGCCTTTCATATCCTCTATCGAGGGTGTATATGAGGTAATGATGGCGCATTTTTTAAAACCGGAATTCTGAAACAGTTCATAGTATTTACATGCCTGATAAATACTGCCTGACACCAGCAGGGCATTACCCGCCCCGCTTTGCAGGCGGTCTTTTATTGCCATGTCCAGCAGAATGTCATATACGATTTTTTCCAATCGAGATTGCGAGCTGAGGACACGCTTCATGGTTCCCCACTTCTTTTTGAGTTCTGTTTTGGCGTAGTCGGTTAATCCACTGGTTTTTGCATCAAACCACTGGTCGATCTTTGCCTGTGAAGTGATATTCTGGTCAACGTTTCGTGCCTCGTATCGCAGATCAAGTACCACTTTATCTTTGACTGCTTCATCAAATTTGTAGGTGTGGATATATTTACCAAACACTTCGATGCTTTTCTTTTTATCTTTTTTAAGCAGGGGCGTGCCGGTAAAACCGATGAACAGGGCATTGGGCAAAATGAGTTTCATGGCGTCGTGCAGTTTGCCTGACTGTGTGCGGTGGCACTCATCTACAAATACATAGATATCGCCTTTTGCTCTGAAGTCTCCGGGCAGACTTCTTTTAAGCTCGTCAATATAGCTATCATAATCGGCTTCTTCCTTGTTAGCGAATTTATGGATAAGCGAGCAGAGCAACGTCGGTGTTGCTGCATTTAATTGTTCAATCAAGTCTTTTCCGCTTCTGGTGCGGACAATCCCTTCACTAACACCTTTGAATACTCTTTCTATCTGCTTATCCAGATCATCACGGTCGGTAATGATGAGCACCCGGGCATCGTCGATATTCTCGCGTATCCATCTGGCGAGCCAGACCATGATCAGGCTTTTGCCACTGCCCTGGGAGTGCCAGATGATACCGCCTTCGCGTCTGCGCAGGCTTTCCTGTGATTTCTTGACTGCAATGTACTGATTGTGACGGCAGATCTTTTTGGTGCCCATGTCGTAGACAATGAAGTCGTGTAACAGCTCTAAAAACCGCTCTTTCTGACATAGCTGAGTAATGTGCCGATCAAGAGTGTTTTCTATGTCGCTTTCTTCTTTCCATTTGAGATAGTATTTTTCAAAGGTATCTATAACGCCATAGCGGATACCTTCGGTATCGTTGCCAGCCATTATCAATTGGATCGTGGCAAAAAACGGGCGAATGAATGCTTGCTTTTGATTGTCAAGGTTCTGGCGGATTCCTTCGGAAACTGATACGGTGCTGCGTTTAAGTTCCAATACGCCCAGTACGATGCCGTTGACATACAGCACCACGTCAGGGCGTTTGTTATTTTCGCCTTTGATGGTGACTTCTTCGGCTATGGCGAAATCGTTTTTAAGCGGATTATCCCAATCTATCAGCTTAACGGTCCGGGTGTTTTTCCCCACCTCTTCCTTTACATTTACGCCATAACGCAACAGGGCATATACTTCTTTGTTGATGTCGTAAAGGCTCTTGCTCTGGTTGGTGGCTGCTCTGGCAAGCTCGTAGATGGCTTTGTCGATAAGGGTTTTGCTATAGCCTTTTTTAATCAGGTACTGGCGTAAAATGTTCTCTTCTATATTGCTGTTGTTTTCACGTTTCTTCCAGTTGCCGAGGTATCTGTAGCCCAATTGATCTTGAAACAACTCTACCACACGGTTCTGTGTGATGCGTTCTATTTGCCCTACGGTTGTCATAACTTAGCCCCCTATAAC
>JAUVWP010000102.1 GCA_030604085.1 Methanosarcinales archaeon
ATTAAGAGCGGGCATGCCCTGGAACTCCGGCTGCGGGTTTAACGAATGGTGCCAGACGTATTCGAGGATTATGGGGAAGCTGGAAGGGATGGGCTGATTGCAGAAAACATTCAGTGGAACCGATGGATTCTGACCGCATATTCGCGGAATTCGAAGACCCATCAACCCCGGTTGCGGTGCGTAAGTTCAAGTTCCCGCAAGAAGACCGCCGCGGTCATGGTATCGCCCAGACCCACCGTGGTTATCGGGTGCTCGCACCAGAGTGACGGCACGATGCAGACCGAGTAGCCACCCAATGTTAGATGCACCCCATCTCCGATCTTCTTTCCATCAAAATATCCCTGAACCATCGAGCATTCACGAACCCCGGCATCGTTTGGCACCATTCCAAAAACCGCATCAGGGAGTATGTCCTTGTCCACATACCCTCTCTCTGCCCGTATGGCAGACGCGGCTGCGTCCGCGGTAAGCGCATCGATCTCGGATGCCGGATCGATATAGGCAGGATCAAAGGTGCTCACGATAAAATCACGGGCGTGGATGCATAATCTCGACACCCCGAGTTCATCGATCGTCTCTACCGATTTTTCGATGATATCCTTTCCTGAAACGTCGGCATCATCCCCGAGAAACTCTTGTTCGTTCATGCCGATGCTGTCCACGATACCGGAGATGCTTGCGATCACATAATCCTGGATCCTGCCATCCAGAAAATCTCCTGATTCGAAATGCATCAAAAGATCCGGGTTTGACGATCTCCATCCATGCAGTTGCGCTGTGATGCGGCGCATACGATCGAGGTACGTCGATCCATCCTGGTATCTGCCCTGCAGCAGATGAAGCCCTGCAACCAGTACGCCGTCCATCTCTCTGATGTGCGCATCAGAAAAATCCTCGAATGCCGGATCGACGTAGATGTCTATGTTTCTCGGATCATACGTTGCTATGAGCCGGTTGTCGCACGGTGCTCTGATCGTCCGGCCGGGTAGTGCAACCTCCTCGCCCTTTTTGAAATCGAAGACATGATGTATGGAATCCTTCTCGTCCCTTACCGCATCGCACGGCTTTGATAGAAGAACGTCGCCATCCCTGTAAACCGGAATCCGTATCGCATCCCCCGCCAGCAGGTCTGCCTGTTTCCTTGACAGGGACGCCACATTCGGGATTACGACCGCGGCTCCGAGTTTGGAGAGGACGTCCGCAGCGATTCCTGCGTTTCCACCCAGACGCAGCACAGTTTCATCCTTTACCAGAGACGACGACTCCCTGATGGCAGCAGGCGTTTCAAGCTGGTACTCGCCGCCGGTTCCGCGTCTCATGCATGCAAGAAGAAGTGCAAGAAGATCATCCATGTCGCGGATCAGGTCAATTGGATCCGGTGGATCTGCAATCTTGCGGTCTCTTACGTATTCAGTAACCCTTGCTCCATCGACGGTGCACACCGAATCGATGTTAACGTTGTAGCAACAGAGTATCTGTTGTGCCGTGACTTCCTCCCCGCTCTGAAGAGCGAGGCATCCTGCTTCCTTGACGGTCATGCGATCATCTCCACAGGCGTTAATTCCCCGCAGTCCGCGGGTACATATCTGTTTTTGATGTTGGCTGCGGCGTTGTGATCTCGCCCCAGTACTATTCCACAGGCAGGACATCGATATGTCCTCTGTGAGAGCGGCATCGACTGGATACAGCCGCAAACCGAACATTGTTTTGATGTATTTCTCGGATTAACCAGTTCTACAGTCCCACCAGTATATTCTACTTTGTAGGTCGTTAGACTAATTAACATTCCCCAAGATGCATCGTGGATCGATCTTGCAAGATGGTGGTTCTTTACCATGTTTTTGATCTGCAAGTCCTCAAATATGATCTGATCATAAGCATCTGCAAGCATCCGGCTTACTTTGTGCAGATAGTCCTTTCGAGCGTTTCTGACTTTGCGATATATCCCTGCAAGGATAATCTCCTGCTTATTCCGGTTACTCGACCCCTTCTTTTTCCGTGATAGGTCTCTATGCGCTTTCCGAAGCTTCGAGTCGTACTTATCAAGCGTTTTGGGATTCTCTATCTCCACACCGTCGGATAGTGTTGCAAGAGTAGTTATCCCGACATCCACTCCAACAGAGGTCTTAAGCTCTTTTGGCTCCGGGTCTGGCAGTTCTACGCTGAAGGATGCGTACCACTGATCCCCATCACGCTTGATCGTGCAGGTCTTGATCTTGCCCCCGATCTCTCGGTGTTGGAAGATTCTTATCGCTCCGATCTTCGAGAGGTGAAGTTTGTTATCTTCGATCTTATATCCTGTTCCATAAGGATCTGGGTATGTGAATGAGTCGTACCTATTCTTGCCCTGAAATCGTGGGTATCCGGGGGTCTCGCCATTCTTAACGCGTCTGAAAAAGTTCTTGAAAGAAGTGTCTACACGGCACAAGACGTTTTGGAGGATGTGACCGTAAACCCCCTGCTTATCTGCGAACTTAAGCCAGCCCTGTTGATCGTAATACGATAGTCCACAATGGCAGTCCTCATAAGCTACTTGGCGGTCGTGCAAAGAGTCGTTGTAAAGGTGTCGACACACAGAGAGCACACGCTGTAACATCCTGGTCTGCTTTCGTGTTGGGTATACCCTGTACTGGAATGTTTTTCTGCGCATGTTACCGACAACTTCTTTAACTTGAATGTATATAGTTTATGCACATCCGCAGCGATGCGATTTTCGCGCATGTTAATAAACTGCGGGCACGCACAACCCATCTAATAGCTTCTTTTAGTGCGCGATGTAACTTGATTCCAGAGTTATTTATAAAGTTGTTTATCTCATCCAGCCGGATTATGCAATTATCGATTCTCATTGTGCGGGGTGGCTTACTCCGCATTAAAAATGCGAAGATTGCGCTGCCCCCTGCGCCCCATTCATTTCATGCCGCCTCGAGATCCAGCACGCATCCTGCGCCCTGCCCGATCCCCTCATCGATCCACACCTCTATCTGGCTTACATTCGGACCCATCCGGGACGCGATTCTGGATGCAACATACTCACTCAGGCTCTCTGCGCTCGTTGAATCGATCGGAACAAAGACAACATCATCTGCCAAAAACCGGTAGTTCTTCTCGCCGATATCAACGATTACGCCGTCGCCCTCCGTTCTGATCTTTATGCGGGGATCGTTCCTGGCGATGATGACGTGGTGATCGAGACTACTGCATATCTCGGAAATCAACTCCTTTAAGAGTTCGAAATCGATGATGAACTCATCACTCCGCTCCCCATGTATCTTCACGCTCACCGCATAAGTATGCCCGTGCAGTCTCCCGCATTTTTGATGGTATGGTATCAGATGGCAGGCAGAAAAGCGGAGTTTTGCCATCCATCCGTTCAGTTCAATCCACAAGAGAATCGCCTTCAGGTTAGAATCTTCTTGATCTCATCCGCGGCCTTGCCAAGTTCCACGAGCACAAGCCCGAGGCTGACATCTGGCGGAGTGAGCACCACAACCAGTGCTTTTGGTCCGGCACCGATCGCAACCAATTTTCCATTGTTCGATTCAACGATTACTCGATCCGGTATTCCCTTTTCCAGTTCCGCAGACGCGGTTTCCGCAGCGCCAAGCATCGTTGCAGACATGGCAGCAAACGTCTCGTCATCGCCTTTCTGCATACGCGATACCATGAGCAACCCGTCCCGACTTGCAATCACGCTTGATTCGATCTCTCCGGTCTTCATAAGATCTGATAAAACTTTATTTAACATTTCCGTCGTTGCCATGATCAATCCTCCGTTAAATCAAAACGTATGATGCATTCCCCGGTCTCATCATACTCGCCGGCATCCTTCTGCCCTCCCCGAACCTTCCGATCTGTCGCGTTCTGTATCAGACAGGTTGCGAGAATGCCGACAGGACAAACTCTGGTTGCGGAGATGCCGATCTTCTCGCGCACATCCTTTCCGAGATGGTGTCTGCAGTGTTTCGTTGTCAGCAGCAGTTCACCATCCACAAGTTCCACCTTCACATCATCGGCACTCACACCGCGCTCGAAGAGCAACTGCAATCTCTCGACCTCGGTCATGTTGGTCATATCCGTATCGCCGGAAAGATACTCGATGATCTGTTTCCCATATTCGTGCGAGAAGTTCCTGATGATCGCCTTGTAGCCATCTCCAAACATTTTCTGGGCAGATACCATAAACCCCCTTGAGATGATCATTTCGGACTCGATGAATCGATCGATAGATTTCCCGGTTCTACCTGCTGACTCCCTGTCCATACCACGATTTTGGTATTTGGTGGATATAACAGTTTCGTTGAGCTTGGGCTTATCCTCTCGCAGGGATGTTCCCCCTCCATGCCCGTTCCCGAATCAATAATCATACTTTCTGTGATAACCCCTTGGCGTTATGATCCTCTCCCCCCAGATCCTTGATTCGCTGTTTCCGATTATCGCGGTGGTGTGCATGTCGACGAAGTCGTCGTAATCGAGCGCGCGTTCAAGCGTTGTCACAACCGCGCGCTCACCATCCCTGTATGCGTTCTTCACGAGTCCCACCGGCACCGACCCGGACCTGTGTCTCCTGACTATCTCTATACATCTGGCAAAGTTCGTATTTCGGTTCCTGCTCTTCGGATTATAGAGAACGATCACAAAGTCGGAAGCGGCAGCGCCCGAGATCCTTTTCTCGATAGCCTCCCACGGTGTCAGCAGATCGCTCAGACTGATAGACGCAAAATCGCTTGTGATCGGAGATCCAAGAATACTCGCTGCTGCATTTGCCGCCGTGACGCCTGGGATCACCTGTATCCGGGCACCTGCACCTGCATCTGCATCCGCGCCCTCCGCGCTCGCGCACTCTTTCTCTGCGATCTCCAGCACGATTCCTGCCATGCCATAGACTCCGGCGTCACCTCCGCTTATGATGGATACGGTATTTCCCGCGGATGCCAGTTCCAGCGCGTGTCTGGCGCGGGTGATCTCCTCCCCCATCGAACTGGTTATAACCTTCTTTCCGGGAAGCAATGGTTCGATCTGGTCGAGATATGTGGTGTTACCGATTACATAATCAGATTCCAGGATTGCCTGTTGCGCGGCGACGGTCATCAAATCCGTGCGTCCCGGACCGATGCCGACAATATAGAGTTTACAGTCTTTGATGGGCATATTTTGGTGTCATCGTCCTCTTTCATCTTATGCGCTTTGGCGCCACACCGGCGAAACCTTTATCTTCTAAGACTCCAACGTAAAAGGGTAGCACTTTTATGTTACGTAATTTACGATGCATATAGCAACCAACGTTGCTATAGAAGGGCGAAGAGCGAGGTACCTGTATCTCGCTTGATGAAACCATGTATACGTGCGACCCAGACGCTTACTGAATTAGTAAGACGGATTCTGGTAATTATACCGTTTGGTGGATAGTTCGGCTCAAGTGCTGATGAAGGACGTGCCAAGCTGCGATAAGCCCAGGCGAGGCGCATGGAGCCATTGAACCTGGGATCTCCGAATGAGACTTCTTGATGTGACGCGAGTCACATCGATCCTTCGGGATCGGGAACGCTCCGAATTGAAACATCTCAGTAGGGGCAGGAAAAGAAATCAATTGAGATGCTGTGAGTAACGGCGAGTGAAAACAGCAGAGTTCAAACCGAATCTTTCCTCGAAAGAGGATAGAAATGTGGTGTTGTGAGGCAGATCATATACAGTCCAAACTGGTGAAGTCGAACTCATCTGGAACGTTGGGGCATAGAGCGTGATAGCCGCGTAGACGTAAACCAGTGGATCGTGATCTGATCCTCGAGTACCGTGGGTCGGAAATCCCGCGGAAATCTGGGAGACATCAACTTCCAAAACTAAATACAACTTGAGACTGATAGCAGAGTAGTACCGTGAGGGAAAACTGAAAAGCATCCAAAAGATGGAGGTTAAAAGTGCTTGAAACCAAATGGTGATAGTGGGGTATGGCATGAAAGGATCTTCGCTGTGAAGGAGGCAGTCGTGAGGCTGTAGTACGAGCGGCGTTGCCGATGTCATATCATACGTTTTGAAGAACGGACCAGGGAGTGTATCTTGGTGGCGAGACTAACGCTTGAAAAGCGGAAGTCGAAGCGAAAGCAACACGCGCGTAGCCCGTAAGGGCATGGCGCGGGGTATACAAGTGCCCGAAGTCACTGGGGTACGACCCGAAGCCGGGCGATCTATGCGTGGGCAGGTTGAAGCGTGGCGAAAGCCGCGTGGAGGACCGAAAGCGGTACTGATATGCAAATCGTTCGCGTGACCTGTGTATAGGGGTGAAAGGCCAATCGAGCCCGGCATCATCTGGTTCCTTCCGAAACATGTCGCAGCATGACCTGATCGGAGATCGTTAGCGGTGTAGAGCACTGATTGGGGGTGTCGGGGGAGAAATCCCTCGCCCCTCTGTCAAACTCCAAAGTCGCTATCATCGTAGAAGATCGGAGTCCGGGCACGGGGTAAGCTCGTTGTCCGTAAGGGAGACAACCCTGACCGTGGTTAAGGTCCCTCAGTGTCGGCTAAGTGTTAAAGATAAAGGGC
>JAUVWP010000181.1 GCA_030604085.1 Methanosarcinales archaeon
AGAAGAATGAAACAACTGGGACACGCACGGCTCCCAACACCTGAAGAGAGCAAGAAATCGATCCGGGACTGCAAGGACCTCGTTGGAAGGCGCCCCATCGAGTATCCTGAGATGCTTGCAGACGCCACAGGCAGCGTCCAGCACATCGATGCCACATACACCGTCGGGGGTGTATCGATGTGAATGCCTCCACCGCGCTGCTGATCCTTGCTCTCTTCGTTTCACTACCGATCTTCGCGCTGTTCGCCGCATCGTCCAACACCGCACAGCAGCCCGAGCCGATTGCGGTCTTGATATCTGACATAATCACAGAGGGTGTAGCTAACAAGTCTGACTATACGATCTTCACCAAACGACCTGAGGACGTGTACGTCTGCACACACATATCGTGCAGGCAGGCTGAGTGGATCGCAGACAACTACGGATACGGAACCGGGGTTGTCATGCTGTGGTCGTACGTCAACGACAGTCACGCCCGCACATGGGTGGAGATCGGCAACGAGACTTACGTTATCGAATCCATCGACGACCAATACTGGGCGGAAGATGAGCACGAACGCATCTTCTCGGATCAGTTCGAGATAGAATTTGTGACGACCGCACAGGGGTGGATACATACTACCGAGAGCAGCGAAGCGTTCTACACTCGACCAGGAGGTGAGAATGAATGAAACTATCGGACGTGTTTCTGATCGGTCTGATTATCTTATGGCTACCTATAATTGTATTCGTTGTATTGTTTTTATGGCTCGCCGCGCCGAAGAAAGGGACGATTGAACGATCCGGAATCGCCTGACAACGTATGAGGTTCCGAATCTTATCATCGAACATGGGGGGTACAGGCAGTGGTTTGTGGGTAGTTATAGCGATTTACTATAACATTTGGAACTTTAGCATGACGCCCAGACAAGTTGACAGCCCCCAGCTATCCAAATGTTTATATAGCATCTGTTTTAACTACGCGGTGGGCAGGAGTTGATGTGTTATGATAAGGGGGTACCTACC
>JAUVWP010000063.1 GCA_030604085.1 Methanosarcinales archaeon
GAGAATGTCAATGAGAATATGACCGACATCGCTCTGTCAGAGGTCCGTGATACGAACAACGCCAAGTGCTGGGGCTGCCATGTACCAGACGGCGCATATCCAGAAGACGGACACAGAGACACCTTCAACAACGACGCGTACCTCTGTTATGAGTGCCACAACGGCACTTATGCTTACCAGAACGTGAGCAGCGCAACCGCGGTCTACAACCATTTCAAGAGCGGCATCAATATCACCGCAAACGCGAATCCAATCACCGCACCCACGAACTCATCCTCTTGCGGATATGGGTGCCACAACTTAAGCACGATGAAGGTTCCGGGCTTCGATGCAGGCGGGAACGCGATGTACCGCGTCAATATGTCGCAGGCATCGCATTATCCGTGGAACCGCACCGACATCATCCTTGCACCCGACCTCTCTGACTGCGCATGGTGCCACCGGAACTCGACAAACGAGTTCATCAGCATATTCGAATATGCAGGTCCGCCGAACTACACCGCAAACATCCGACATGCGACAAAGACGTCTGGCTGCATCGTTCCGGAATGCCACGACAGAGGCAGGATACATGATTTAAGTCTTAAGATCCCCACGTTTGAATGGGCAGATGAGTGCGGAAACTGCCACTTCGAACTGAACGACTCTGATGCGTATGTGAACGAGACGATGTTTAATGCGAGTGTGCATGGGGATGTGAACTGCACAAAGTGTCACGTAAACGAGGATATGAATCATCCGATCGAGGAGTATACATGGAAGTGGTGCGAGTGTTGCCACTCGTACCAGTCAGATCCGATAAACGATACTGACCGGCATAACGTCACCGCGGATCCTGCGAACTATTCGGCAAAGGGCGTGAATGTGCTCACGATTACAGAATGCACGGAATGCCACAATGCGACCGCTTATAGTAATGCGAAGGCGAACTTCAATGCCAGCTCAGAGCATGAGTGCCGGTGGTGCCACAGCTATCCTGACTGATGATGTAACCGGAATCATGCGATATCTGTTGAGGTATCGATCTGGATGCCTTCACTAATCTTGAACTTGAGCATATCTGTGATCGGAGCCATTCCGCGAATCTTCGGGATGGACAGTCTACTCACGATCTCGTCGGAATTGCGGAGCAGTTCGATATCGAAGACCACATCACATGCATTGATGACCTCGTTCTCGAGCGCCCGGTCATGCGTGTTCTTCAATCCGTACAGGTAGGTCATCCCGTCGAGTTCCTTGGTCGTCTCATAGATAACGTTCATGAGTTTCTTGATCTGCCCGACATTGACATTGAGATTTAAGAAGAACGAGAATGTGTCAAATAGGATGTTTACACCGCTGAATTCTCCTTCTGCCTCAATATTTTGTAGATTGTATACCATGAAATCTATGATCTGGTTGTCCACGTACTCGTTGCCCACGTTATCAACCAGTTCACCCTGGGCAGTAAGATAATATTCATTATATATATCGATGAATGTTATTTCGGATATATCATACCCCATGCTCTGTATGTTCTGCGCAACATACTTGGGTCTCCGCCCGGTAGCCACGTAATACGTCTTGCGCGTCTGTGTAAACTGGTGTAAAAATATCTCTGACATCGATTCCGGATCTCCTGAGAGATATACCACCGATCCGGACGGAAGACCCCCACCAAGATTGCGATCAAGGATGAAAATTCCAGTGGATTTGACAGCTGAGACAGGAGCTACATCCAGAGGTTCCATGATCTTACCGATCGTGGCTAAGGCAGGTGCCTGTACCATCTTTCTGCGTGCGCCATTTATAACCGCATTTCGTAATCCGGACATATTTTCCACTTCCTCCTATTAAATAGGTTAGTTCTCATCCTATAAAAAGGTTCTCATTATCTACATAATAATGAGATTCTTTGTGGAGGGGTACATAGTATTATTAATGTATAGGGGGATATGTATTGTTTAACACAGTACTGCACACCATAAGGGATGATCGAATGGAATCAGAACAAGAATTGATGAGAATTGGAGTGTCGCTACCGGATAACCTGCTGACAAGGTTTGATGAAATACTTACGAAACGCGGATACTCGTCGAGATCCGAAGGCATCCGGGACGCAATCCGGAGTTATATCAGGTACTACGAATGGGCAAGCGAGGTCAAGGGGGAGCGGCTTGGCGTCATATCGCTGACTTACAACCACGAGCAGCACGGACTTATCGATGCGCTTGCCGACATCCAGCATCAGCATCTGGGCGTGATCCAGTCCTCGATGCATTTCCATGCGGATGAGAAGACGTGTCTCGAGCTCATCGCGCTGCACGGTGATGCGAAAAGTCTCAAAGAGGTGGCGGAGGGTCTTATGGCGCTCAAGGGTGTAGAGCATCTGAAACTGACCACCATTTCGACTATAAAGTGAGATGGACGAGTCGAGACACTGGGCAGATGTCATCGCAGATAATGTAGCCGCAAAGAAGCACATTATCGCGACAGGGATCACCCCATCAGGGGAGATTCACATCGGAAACATGCGCGAGGTGGTGACAGCAGATGCGGCGTACCGCGCGCTCTGCGATGCAGGAATCGATGCAGAATTGATCTATATCGCAGATACCTTAGATCCGCTTCGTAAGGTCTATCCGTTTCTCTCTGACGATTATAGCGAGCACGTCGGAAAGCCGCTTTCTGCCGTACCTTGCCCATGCGGGGATTGCGCGAACTATGCCGAGCATTACCTGACGCCGTTCCTTGAATCGCTTGAGCGGCTGGACATCAGTCCCACGATATACCGCGCGCATGAACTCTATGGGCGCGGGGATTTCGTGCCTGCCATCATGACCGCGCTTGCCAACCGGGACCGGATCGCTACGATCCTCGAAGAGGTGTCACATAGGGAGATGCCTGCCGGATGGAGTCCTTTCAATGTCGTATGCGAGGAGTGCGGCAGGATTACGACCACAACAGTCTCTGGGTTCGATGAAACCGCGGGAACCGTTGATTACGCCTGCGAATGCGGCTACTCTGGCACGGTGCCTGTGAAAGGGAACGGAAAGCTGACATGGAGGGTTGACTGGGCTTCCAGGTGGCGCGTTCTCGGCGTCACGATCGAGCCGTTTGGCAAGGATCATGCGACAAGAGGCGGGTCGTATGACACAGGGACGAGGATTTCGAGGGAGATCTACGATTATGAGCCCCCATATCCGATCATCTACGAGTGGATCCACCTGAAGGGGAAGGGCGCGATGTCGTCCTCGACCGGAGTTACGGTCACGATCGCGGATATGCTGCAGGTCATGCCGCCAGAGGTGCTCAGGTACTTAATCATCCGGACAAAGCCGGAAAAGCACATAGACTTCGATCCATCACGCATCATCGATCTGATCGACGAGTTTGACCGCGCGACCGGGAGGGCATGGGAACTGTCCAGAACAAAAGAGTACCTCCGGTCAGATATCCCGTTTACGCACCTCGTAACCGCTGTGCAGATCGCGTCCGACTTTAGTGGCATCTGTGAGGTGCTCGACCGGAGCGGGTATGATGGGTACGATGAGGCGTCTGTGAGACGGCGCGTCCTAAACGTCGAGAACTGGCTTACGTCGTACGCACCCGACTCTGCCATATTCGAGGTGCAGGAAACGCTGCCTGATGCTGTGAAGAATCTCTCTGATGAGCAAAGAGCGGGGCTTGTAGAGCTTGCATCCCGTATTCAGGAGGGCGTGGCAGCCAAAGACCTGCATGATCTTATGTATGCGGTCTCCGAAGAATCAGGCATCTCCGCAAGCAAGATGTTCCAGGCGATCTACACATCCTTACTTGGGGAGAAATCAGGTCCGAGAGCAGGGTATTTCATGGCGTCCCTCGACCGAGAGTTTTTGCTGGACAGGCTGCGGGCGGCTGGTGGAAAGAGCGCGGTGGTGGATGGATGATCTGTGATTGGTTTAACCGGGCGGACGTATGCGAAAGATTTATGACTGCCACCAAACATTTATTGATACGTCTGGCGAATGATGCAAGCGGCACCATCGTCAGGAGGTTAGCAGATGTGCCTCGATAAGATCTCAAAGATGGATTCCTTCCGGATTGCAAAACTCGGGAATGCCAACAGGAACGACGTTTACAATTATTTAGGAATCCAATTCAAGGAAAGATTATAAATACGAGGAGAAGATAGAATACAGTAACATTAAGGAGGATATAAGCTATGAGCAAAACCATGCTTAGGATTGTTGCAATCGCCATGTTGGTATTAATTGTTGCCTTCTCTGGCTGCCTCGGCGGCGACGAAAAGCCCGCCGAAGTTGAGCCTACACCGGCAGCAACAGTAGCGCCAACAGTAGCGCCAACACCGGAAACACCTGTGGCAACGCCTGTGGAAACGCCGGCTGAAGACGCGAAGGTAGCTGATGCAAGTGAGCTGTTCACACCGAAAGAAAGCGATCTCCCAACCCCCAAAGCTATAGCTGGGTGCCAGGATCTTGATCAAAGTATCTTGAAGAGGTACGATGTAGACGGAGATGGATGGATTGATGAGAACTGGGTGGAAATTGCAGGTATAGATCTCGATGCAAGCAGGATGACCCAAGGCGGCTACGACCAGGTTAAGTACGCATACGAGCATAACTGCCCTGTAGATACAGAGTGAGGGCGATTTTCGCATCCCCACTCTTTTCCTTTTTTTTTATTTCGTACGCCTTTTATTTCCCCAATCATCGCTTCAGCGCCAGCCAACCCGGATGTCAGAAGCACGATCGCAGCCGCCAGAAGCCATGACAACACCTGCCGGAAGCGAAACTTAAATCTATTCACTTGCGCAAAAAGGTAGTCATGACGCGAGTAGCAATCGGAGGAACGTTCGATCCGCTCCATGACGGTCACGAAGCACTCATCAGTCGTGCGTATGAACTTGGCAAGGATGGCGAGGTCGTCATCGGATTGACGTCGGACGATCTTGCGAGAAGGCGCGTCCATCCGGTCGCTGATTACAGAGTCAGGAAGCGCGAACTGAATCGCTACGTGACCGACCGGTTCGGGATATTGCCAGAGATTGTAACCCTGCGTGATCCGTATGGCACTGCACTGACCGAACCTTTTGATTATATCGTGGTCTCTCCTGAGACGCGTCCTGTTGCGGAAAAGATCAACGAACTCCGTAGGAAGCGCGGGATGCCCGAAATCGAGATCGTTCTGGTGCCTTTTGTTCTGGCAGAGGACGGGACGCCGATCTCGTCCACGCGCATCAAGAACGGTGAGATCGATCCGCATGGACGGTTGATAAGTTGATAAACGATTGCGAACAAAGGTGACCTGATGACCGAGATATCCAGCATGATCATCACGCATACGAAAGCAAGCATCGAGGACATTGAACATGCGTGGCATGGCACGGTCGATGATATGCTGCACAGGCTGCACTCGCATGAACTGGTGCTCGAGTGTGCCGTGCTGATGACGTGCAACCGTGTCGAGGTGTATGTAGTCTCGCCGAAGGGTAGCAGGGTCTTGTTTGACTATGCAAAGAAGATGGGTGTTCCAGAACGGATCGTCGAGTTCAATGACCATGAAGAGTCGCTGGCGCATCTGATGAGGGTCGCATGTGGACTCGAATCGATGATCGTTGGCGAGGATCAGATACTCGGGCAGATCAAGGAACTGTACCATACCGCCCGGCAGGCAGGCGTCACAGGAAAGGTGCTGGATACCGCTTTTGAGAAGGCGATCCATGTCGGGAAGAGGGTGCGGTCAGAGACGCGGATCAACAAGGGCTCGGTATCCATCGGATCGGCGGCAGTCGATCTCGCAGAGGACGTGCTTGGTACGCTTGAGGGAAAAACGGTGGTGATCGTCGGCGCAGGCACGATGGGGACGCTCGTCGCACACGCGCTTGCACACAGGAATGTTTCCGCGATATATGTCGCAAACCGCACCTTTGAGCGGGCAGAGGAACTTGCAGAGGAGTTAAATGGATTTGCGGTCCAGTACGGCGAGATGAATAAGTACATCGCATGTTCAGACGTCGTGATCAGCGCAACATCGGCACCCCATGCGGTTATAACCACGGAGATGCTGCAGCAGATCCTAACGACTCATGAGAACCGCAAGAACCCTAATCGCGATCTGCTACTGATCGATATCGCCACCCCGCGGGACATCGAAGAGACGGCATCCGAACTACCGGATATGAAACTCTACAACATCGATGGACTCAAAGAGATCAGTGATAGGAATCTGCAAAAACGGATGCAAGAGGTCGGAAGGGTCGAAAATATTATAGAAGAGGAGTATGAGTTGCTTAAACTGCAGTACAAGCGTCAGCATGCAGATAAACTCATAGCAGCACTGTACAGCCAGATACAGGACTTGAGAATCCGCGAACGAGAACGTGCGGTCAACCGACTCTCAGCAAAGCACACGCTCGGGGACTTTGAACGTCAGGTGCTCGACGATCTCACGCACGCCATCACCAACAAAGTGCTGGCAGAACCAACGAAGACGCTACGCAATGCCGCGGAAGAGGAGGATCTCGACTTCCTCGAGACGACTGCTGCGCTTTTTAAGCTGGATACGAAATGAGAGACGGTTTTGTTCGTGGACTTCTACGGATCTGAAAATGGGAATCAAATGGATGTAAGTGTCATCCACCCCGTTATACCCGTTTCAAATAGTTTTCCAGACTTCTGTAATCGTCTTTACGATCCAGCAGACAAACCGGAATGATATTCGGTGGCAAAACAGCATAAATAAGTCTCGTCTCTTTATTTTGGATATTCAGCCTAACCCGAAAGACATTACGCACAATTTTAGAGTGAAGCTTTTTAAATCTAAATGGATTCGTTAATGCCAATTCAATCCGCAGCAAGCGTTCTTGTGCGCCCGCCCTTGCAAGCCTTTCCGCGCCTACAACACCCTACACCCTACAACATCACATCGATTAGCATCGCAAGCAGCATCATGATATAGACCGCGTAAAAACTCCCTGCGCCGCCAAGACTGATCCTTGCGCACCCCTCCCGCTCAGCATCGATCGTGCCGGGCACGGTGCATAGCCCGATCAAGACTCCTGCGACGCCTGCGACGAACATGACCATTGCAGCGTCATCTGGCGCCAGCAACAGCGCGAGTAGAAGTGGCGCGACTCCGATGTAATCCGGAATCTTGATCCCGAACCCGCCATAAAATGTAGCCATGATATGGGTCACCGCTATCATAACGATGCAGATCTCAAGCGATGCGAGATTGGGATATGTTACGCCGAGATAACAGGCACAAACGAGCGGTATCACGAATCCGCCAAGATTTGCCGTGATCGCGGTATCAAAAAAACGCTTCTTATCGAAAAAATCCTCCAGCGAGACTGAAAATATCTTCTCGAGCAGATGCACGCTCTCCCATGTGTAAACCGGTTTTCGCATCCGTTTGTGCACAATCGGGATATCGATGCCGCCGGTCAGGAGCACAAGAGCAAGCAGAAGCGGCGGCAGTACGCTTACATCGGCGCGGATCCTGATGCCGATCAGCGCGAGAAGGAGAAACCAGAAAAGAACCAATGTTTTACGGCTTGTACCCTGCATCTTTCTTCCCCCGATTTGATCATTTTATGAAGCGTGTTGCTGTGATATGCTGCTGTGATGTGCCGGATGATGGGACAGCGCGGATTTGAACCGCGGTCCAAGCGTCCCAAACGCTCGAGGATCGACCAAGCTACCCTACTGTCCCGTGTAAACAACAATTAATCATTTGATCGAACATCAGTTAAAAAGGTTGTGCACCTCAGCAGCACTCTGCCGCTCAATGTGAGTGCGATCTGCTTCTTCCTGCCAGCAGGCGTGATCTCAACCCCGCGCAATCCCGCAAGTTTCGCAGACTGGCGGGAGACTGTGCTATCGGACGCGCCGATGCGTCCTGCAACCGCTGTTAGCGTCGTTGGCTCGTGTTTCAGGACGTCATCCAGTATCTGCCACGCTGTTTTATCAAGCGTGCGGGTTATGTGCGGCAGTTCGATCTCCCGGAGTTTACGGTCGATGTCGCTCCAGTTTGTGGTTTATCTGATCCGGGATGCGGTTTTGCACCTGCATCCGGCACCGCCAAGCATTATGTAGCATCACGACAGATTAAGCAGTGATGATGCGGAGAGTTAGTAAAAGACAGGTTCGCCGGTACCGAACGCTCACAAACGTTGCGATCAAGTACGGTTTCGGATATCTGGTTGACCGGTTCAATCTCCACCCTGTGCGGTCATTGAAGGATCGGGTCTCAGGAACGCACAAGGCATATCCAGAACTCTCAGACCCAGAGTGGCTGAGACTGATGCTTGAGGAACTCGGACCGACCTACATCAAGTTCGGGCAGATCTTGAGCACACGATACGATATTCTCCCGAAAGAGTACATAAAAGAGCTCGAAAAGTTGCAGGACACGGTGCCGCCATTCAGCCATGATAAGGCATGCCGCATCGTCGCAGAGGAGTTCGGAAAGCCGATCGATGAGATCTTTGCGACATTCTCCTGCGAGCCGTATGCATCGGCATCCTTAGGGCAGGTGCATCTCGCCACGCTGCCGGGCGGCGACCGGGTCATCGTGAAGGTGCAGCGCCCTGGTATCAGGGAAGTCATCGACTCCGACCTTCAGATTCTCCGCGATCTCGCACACTTTGCGAATCAGCACATCAGTGAGGCGAGAGCCTTAAATCCGGTCGGCGTCATATCCGAGTTCGAGCGGATCATACGCGCAGAACTCGATTACACGCTCGAGGCGCAGAACGCAGACGAACTCCGGGAGAACTTCAGCGACGACCCGACTGTGAAGATCCCATTGGTCTACTGGGACTACACCAGATGGCAGGTGCTGACGATGGAGTTCATAGACGGTATCAAGGTCTCTGATCACGAAGCGATCGAGCAAGCGGGCTTGGATCGCACAATCATCTCCCGCAATTTCGCGACTTCGTTTCTGAAACAGATATTCCTGCAAGGGACGTTTCACGGGGATCCGCACCCTGGAAATATGCTTGTGATGGAGGGCAATGTCATTGCGTTTATCGATTTCGGGATAATCGGGCATCTCGACCAGGTGATCAGAGCGGATCTTGTGGACTTCTTTATCGCGCTTTCAGAGAATGATGCCGATTCCGTGATCGAGGTGCTTGCGCATATCGGCATCATCGACTACAATGAGATCGATCTCCCGCAATTCAGGTTTGAGATATCGAACATGATCACCAAATACTACGGGATGTCGCTTCGGTATGTGAATACCGGTGTTATGATGCGTGAAATGATCAGCATGATCCTGATATATCATGGAAACGTTCCATCCAACCTCCTGCTCCTCTCAAAGGCGTTGATGATCGAAGAGGAGGTCTGTTCGCAACTCGATCCGGATTACAACCTTCAGGATCTGGCGAAGCCGTTTATACACAATCTGGTGATGGAACGGATGCACCCGAAACGGATCGTAAGAGAGTGGTTGCGGATGATACCCGGATTCGGGCGGCTCATGCGCGGCTTGCCGCACAGGATAGACCAGATCCTCATGCGGGCTGAGAAAGGGACGCTGCGCCTTGAGTTTGAGCATCACGGGCTCGATCATATAGTTTCGGAACTCGATCTCATGAGCAACCGCATCGCTTCGAGCATGATCATCTCTGCGCTCATAATCGCTTCCGCGCTCGTCATACAGTCGGGCATGCAACCGTTTGTATGCGGGGTTCCTGTGCTCGGCATCATCGGATTCTTGATCGCGGGCATTCTCGGTATGGGGCTCGTGTTCTCCATAATGAGGTCGGGGCGGTTCTGACGCGGATCCGTGCCGCCGTCGATTCGCGGGGCGATGCAGTGGATATAGAAGTGAGGATCATTCCCAACACGGACTTACCAGTATGCCTTTGACCTTTTGTCTATGTTTACAATTAGAATTGTTTCTTTATCGAAATAGACCACATATAGTATTCTATATCCCCCAACCCTAACTCTGAATGCTTTTTCTTCTCTTCCTATTACTCTCTTTGCATCTGTGGAAAAGGGATCTTCGGATAACTTTTCTATCTTTTTTATTATTCTCTCGTAAACTGGTTTATTTATACCTTTCAAAAAGTTATATGCTCTATTGCTTAATTTGACCTCAAATTCCACGTCGATCCATCTTTAAGTCAGCTAGCGAGATAGTTTTTCCTGCTTCGAATTCTTTCAATCCTTCTTCCAATATTTTATCCTCTTCTGGGGTCAAAATTACGTCAATATCCACCATGTGCAGCTTGATATACTCCAAATCTCTTTTAATGGTCTTTAATTCTTTTATCACTTCGGTTTCAACAATTGCTGACATAATAATAAATGGTAGACTCCCTTCTAATATATTTTACGCCTCCGTGTGGCAGGTTCGATTCCAAGTGGCGGGTCGCGAAGCAAAACTCGTCAAACCCCCTTTTACTTCCCGCGTCACAATCTCGCCAACCCGTCCAGTCGTAGCAGCCCTCCGAACCTCCATCGTAAGCCTTCTTTCAGTGATCATATTCCTGCGTCAGAGCGCGTTTCCATACGGATGCTCGACCGATACATGCAACGAACGTGCCGCCGCCGATTCGGGGGCGACAGTCAATGAACCAAGCCATTCTCCTGAAAACTATAATAACCTTTTTTGGAAATAATAATGTGGTCAAGCACTTTGATTCCCAGAATCCTGCCAGCTTCTGTCAACTGCTCCTGGATCTTCAGATCGCTGTTGCTGGGTTCAAGCGCACCGGAAGGATGATTGTGGGCAAAGATCACAGATGCGGCTCTGTCCGTGATCACGTCAGCAAAGACCTCACACGGGTGTACCTGACTCCGATCCAGCAACCCCACGGTCACGGTTCTATTTTCAATTACTTCATTAGCGCCATTAAGAGAGATGCAAATAAAATATTCCTGCTGCTTGCTGGTTATTCTGCCGATCAATGGCAATACATCCTTAGCTTCCGTTATCTTGACTGTTTCCACAACGATGTGCCGTCTTGCAAGCTCAAAACCTGCTAAAATCTGCGATGCTTTCGCAAGCCCGATGCCTTCGATCTTCGTGAGTTCTTCCAGCGACAGGTCGCCTTTTTTTTCTCTTATCAAATTAACGACTTTATAGGAGAGAGACCGCACGTCCCGCCCTTCACCACCACCGCTGCCAATGATTGCTGTGACTAACTCATAATCCGACAAGGCTTCAACACCCTTCTCTTCCAGCTTCTCCCTCGGACGGCTGAATTCAGGCATATCTTTAATCGGTTTCATCTCGTAATACTTTCAAGCACTCTTCGATCTGGCTTTGAGAATCCCTAATAATAGCCATCAACTCGTCCGGCGTGCGCTTATCCGAATTATCCGGCGCATTCTCATTGGTTGCCTTCAGATCATACTTCTTCTCCTTGATATCCTCAATCGAGACATACCAGCTTCGTTCGCTGAGTCTTCCGGGGTCATCAAGGTCAAGAGCAAGTCTCTCAAAGAAGTCATGAAAATCCCCCACTGTCAGCGGATTTCCCTTGTTAACCTTGCGCGGTTGAAAGTCGTCTGTCAGGGTCATATCATAATACC
>JAUVWP010000045.1 GCA_030604085.1 Methanosarcinales archaeon
CCGGCGCGGGTGTGTGCGATGTGCGGAGAGCAGGCACAATTGGGGAGGTGCGATCAGGCGTGCATGGCTCGGGCGTGCTCGTGGTAACGGTCGATCCCGGAAACGCTGATGTGCCGATCATCGATATGGAGCCAGTGGAGATCAAGAGGCGATTTATGCGGGAGATATCGGGGGTTTGGTGACTGCAACAATATGCGTTGTTCACGCTCGTACAAGGCTATAAAGTCTTGAAAAACTACTTGAAACCTGAAATTTGGGCGCAAAAATTATTCAAATCCATTTAAACCAGTGAACAACGTCTTACGAATTTCATATTTTATACATGGATTTTTGAAGAGTTAAGGTGAAAAAGGCGGTTGGTAAATCTGTGGGTGGACTATTTTTAAACTCTATTCCTTTCTTGATGGTAGAGGTTATTTATCAACACTGACACACGCTTAAGTTCGATAGTAGTTGACCACATTATTTTGACAGACTCAAGATGAGAAAGATTATTTCTCATATCTATCGCAAATTTTAACCGATCTTTTTGCCACTTTGTTTGGATATCATTTTTCAAAAGCCAATCTAACAAATCTTCCATTCCCACAGGGAAGTTTTCCCCATTGACCTTAAGTTTGTAACAATTCCAATCCTGTTTCTTGTTTTGCTTACAAAAATCGAATATTCCTTCACGGGAAGGTTTAATTATCTCATGGCTCAGATTACCCTTCTTGCAAGTTAAAACTACTTTCTCGCCTAGCCATTGATTATACCTGTGCTTGATAGCCGATTCGATTGCAAGGTGTGCGTAATGAGTCGAAATCGTGAAGAAATACCAGCGAAAATACCCAAAGACATATAGGTCTTTAGCTGCTTTGAAAATTTTTTTTACTTCTTCTGGCACGGTCGGAATTAATTGGATATCACAAATATCTTTCTGCAAATCTTCAACGGTCGGCTTTCTAGAAAGAGCATTCAGTGCAGGGTCTCTGTTTGTGAATACTTCCCATGGTAAAACTTTATCCTCCTTTAAGTTATATAAAAAATTAAAGTCATTTTCTCTCTTGAACTTCTGTATTAGCTGGGTTTCAATTTGGTATAGGAAAATTTGAAGTAATTCAGAAAGGTATTTGTCAAAATAGCTCTTTATATCGTAGTGTGCAAAGTGGATGTAGTAATCGAGTTCATGCCCCCATATACCTGTTGTTTTGAAGTCGGAAACAAAGTCGGCAACTGTGCTTTCTGAAAAACCAAATTTATCTATGAGCACAGATTTTAAAACATCTATATTTTCTACATCCATCACGCCATAATCTTCTATCTGTTTCTCACCTATTCTGGATAGGTCGTATCTAAGAAGAATGCCAAATCCCCCCTTAACATGAGCAAACTTTGCCTCATCAAATCTCAGCTCAAGAACCTTTACAGGGCAAGGTAATTTGAATATCGCATCCCTCAGGGCTACAATGTCAGGCGAAACCTCACCATCCTCTTTAAAGGGATATATCTCTTTAAATTTTACTTTCAATGCATCAAAGACTTTATCAAAAAACTCATCCCATCCATTTTCAGCATTCATATTGTTTAGAATTTCATTACAGGGATATTAATTCTTTTGCTAATAGAGAATCCCTGCGCCTGAAAAGAAAAATAGGAACCCGAGGATTCAAAGAACCACAAGTCCATGAGCATCCTTCCGATGCCTCGGCGCTTCAGCCCGAGGTCAGTAACTCCGGGGGACTATAGTTGTGTATGTCCGAGGTCGGGGCGCGCCCGCGTGGTCGGAAGGGTTTTGCGGGAGGTGAATGATTTGAGAGGTGCGATCTGGCGTGCATGGCTCGGGCTTGCTTGCAGCAACGGTCGGTTCCGGGAACGCTGATATGCCGATCATCGATATAAAACCCGCGAACAAGACTACCAGCAGCACAAAACGCAACGTCCCTGCTGCGACATCCCCTTGCCGCCCCCCGATCGCCCGATCCGCCCGGCAGCCGCCCGTGCGATGACGCGGCACTCGCCGCCGCGGATGTTAGCCGCGATGGCAGCGTCACATCCCCGGGCGTGCTCATGATTCTGCATGTTGCGATGCGAAAACACGAGTTCAACCAAAAATGATATTATACTGATTAGTACAACACAGTACTTGGTAAGTAAGTCCGCCCGAAAGGATGATGGTGCTTTGAGTTGAGTTGCGTCACACCGTGGCAGTCTCAACGGCGTCCTCGATGGATGTGTACCTGGGACAAGTAGGGCTGGGATTACCGCTTCCACATTTCATGCTTGACTATGCAATTATTTTTGATTATTTCGAAATATTTAGGGTCATCTCGATTGTAACATCTACATATCGCCCCGCATACAAAATCAACGGCTTGCAAACACGGGTCTTGATATGAATCTCTATGAGTGATGTTCAATTCCTTCAACCCATCCAACAGTTCTGTGATGGATGGTTGCGGTCTCGGTTATCGTCTCTCCTGCGCTGCTTAAATTCGCAATCGGACCCTCAGAGCTGCGCATCACCCCAGAATCCACAGCACGGCAGGCGTGATGAACGTCTCGATTACGGCTGCGACGAACAGGAGCGGGAGAATCCATCTGAAATAGAAGGATATCGACCACTTAAGCGTGGATAGAATCTCTTCGGTGGAGGTCTTGCCGCTTATCCGGAGCAGCACCATCATACCAATACGCGTTCCGAGAGCAGCGCTTACGAGGACCATCGGAAGTTCGACTATGCCGTGCGGCAGGATCGCTGCTGCCACATACAGCGGACCTTCTATGCGTGCAGACTCGCACATAACGATGCCGATAATATATCCGTTAAACACGATGAACATGATCGGAACGATCACGAGTACTCCACACACAATTACAAGAAAACTCTTGATTGCATTATTTAGAAATATGACAAATAAAATCAGAACCGGGTCCAGATCCGTGATCCAGCCGAGCTCGGCGGATAGTTCCTGCATAACCCTTGCGGATTCAAACGGATTCGAAGCCGCATACAGGTATCCGGATATCGCCGAGACCAGAAAGATCGCTGTTACGAGTACGATGCACTTCTTAAGCATCCCGATCACGCCCCAAAGAGAATCCGAATCGTGTTCCTACATGCAGGGGATAGTCCGAGCACGAGAATCACGAGTTTCAGCAGATCGGCAAGTTCGACCTCATCAAACTCACTGTCGATCAGATAGAGCAGCGGGATGAAAACGATCAGTTTGAGTGGGTACATCACTGCTCCGGTGCCAGTGAGATCGACCAGATAGTTCTCGACCACATGCTTGCCATAATAACCGAGACGGTCGATGCCAACCATGGTCGAGGATGCGTCAAAGAGGTGCGATCCGAGAAGCATTATGTTGAATCGGTCGCGCAAGAATTTGATCTTTGCAAACCCTGCGCCGATATAGATCGCTGCAGTGGAAATGACCGTGAGCACCACGATGAGCAGTGCTGCCACCGGATGTATGATGCCTTCGCTCCAGAGCAGCACGCCAATATTCACGGACGCAAGGCCGAGTCCGATGGCTGCGAACGGCACATGATACCGGCTGCCATAGATCTTAATCGATAGCAGAAGAGCCGCCAATGTTACGAAGAAGACCGCAAAATAGATGATAGGCGTTATGAACAGGTACTGAAGCGGCGGTGTGAAGATATCGGCATCCTCAAGGACGCGGAGACTCGATCCGAAGAGGACATAGCAGACCACCCCTGCTGTGAAACGCTGGTCGACCGTGATACGCAGATGCTTAAACACCTTGAATATGCCGATCAGGCAGATGCCGAGTATCACCGCCCATGTGAGAGTGTTTACTATATTATACCCGGTATCGTGCACGATCGGATCCACGTAATATCTAATTATGAATTCCTGTATCTCTGACAGCATGGTGCCTGCTCCGTTATCATAGAAGTAAATATACGGTAAGATGGATAAAGCGATTGGTGTGCCTGCAATAAATGTCCGGTCGAAACGTCCGAGAGACGTCTTAAATGAGATCAAGTGGCGCGGCTACCAGATGCACGAATGCACGATCTACTACCTGCACAGGGGTGCGCCCGACGATACCCGGATCATCAGGGGCTCTGAGATCACAAGTCTTGGCAATTCGTTCTTCACGCTCGAAAACAGCTCCAGCATCCCGTACCACAGGATACGGAGGATCGAGTACGGGGGCGAGGTCGTCTACCAAAAGGGACAGGAGCAGGATGAGCCCGTCCAATAAGGTTAATACGGTACGGATCACAGTGATATAAGGTACTTGGGGGTAAACGATGAAGAAAGAATTAAAAATGACAAAGGGAATCGTGTTTATTCTGATCCTGGTCCTTGTATCCGCTGTGGTCCTGGGGCTCGGGATTAAAGACCGGTTATCGCAGCAGGGCGTGGATGACAACTACATAGCCCCGACTCCCACGCCGGAAAGCGCGTCGGTCTGGGACATCTTCGATGATGAAGAGCCAGATGCGGGCAACGAATCCGTTGAGTCAGGTGAGCAGGATATGGGTGAGGGCGAGTCACTGCCGCCAGCAGAACCTGAGCTTGAGCCGACCATCACCCGCGCCGAACCTGTTGCCGAGCCCGCAATGCTCGATAGCGATCTTATATGGTTCGATGATCGGTATGCGAGCTGCTATGATCGTAAGACCGATCTCTGGCTCGTCTATGAGGCGCGTGTCGGCGAGGGGATCGATGTATTCGGTGACCGGACCGTGTACCGTTACGACGCCGCAGACTCGCGCTGGGAATCGTTTGTAAGCAAGTCGCCTGACGATCTCTGGATGATCCAGAGACAGATCATACCGTCAGGGGATATGCTGTATCTGTTCCAGTGGAATAACTCAACATGGGTTAAGCATACGAAGGAAGGATCTACGTTCAAACTCGGCAGCGGCAGGGTATGGTTAAATGATGACGGAGCAGATTGTTACGATGGATTGCGCACGATCGACTCGTCGATATCGGCAGAAAATAGTCGTTTCTCGTGCGCGGTGAACGGCGGCATCCCACCGATCAGGTATGACTGGCGATCTGATATAGACGGGCAGATCGGGGATGCAAGTTTGTTCGAACCGGAACTCTCGAATGGCACGCACAGCATCACGCTTGACGTCACGGATGCAAGCGGTATGACCGCAGAGGATACAGTGGAAGTGAAGATCACCTGAGTTCGATTCTGCCAGTAATCAGAAGAAACATAAGGACATATCCAAGTACAAGCATGGCGATCGAGATGAGCCATGCCCACTTGAGCAGCCCTCCCCGAAGTTCAGGATCATTCGCATCGATCATGCCTTGATCCGCTTCAGCCGGAAGGTGTTTTCGCGCTCCATCTCTTCGAGGCGCAGTTCGATGAACCGCTCTGCCTCGGTTAGTTCGGGAATCACTTTAAACTCGAGCGCGTTGACCCGCCGCTTGGTCCGTTCGATGTCGTCGAGCAGTTTCTTTATCGCGGTCTCGATCTCGGCAACAACGATTATCTTTTCAACGAGGGCCTCATGCACCTCAACCGCCTCATCGAGGCATGAACTCGTCCCTATGATGCCGTAGCCACGCTCGCAGAGATCTTTTCGTACCTGGGAGGATTCGATCTTCGGAACCACCACGCCCATCACGTTCTTGCTCTCGAGTTCGATATGCGGAACATCCTTGAGTGCGAACGCGATCGATTTTATCGCAACCGCACCCTCTACCGCCTTTGCAAGCCCTATCTTCTCGTTCGCAAGCACATAAGCGGAATCGAGTTCGGATCTAACATTCTTTGCCCTGTGAAGCAGCTCAAAAAACTCCAGAATGAGACCGTCGCGCTTCATCTTCAGCAGCTTGTGCCCACTCCCTGCGAGTTTGATCTTCTTTTTCAGTTCTATGAGTTCGGATCGAGTTGGTTTTATGTCCCGGATCGCCATGATAAGCCTACCTATTTATTATTCGCATATTCCTCGATTGCATTCCCATGGTTTATAGCACCATGGATAATAACCTTGCTCCTTGCAGCAGGGCGCATCCTTGTAACCGCAGTGGATTCTCCGAATCGAGACCTGGGTTACATATACGTTCCCATCAGGGTCGACCGCCACGCCGATCCCGGATTCATCGAAATCCGATGCTCCGGCATATTCTCCGGATTCGCCATGAGCCCATGCGTCGAGGCATGTTTGCAAGAACTCTTCGTAGTCGTAGACCGGTCCCGGAACCGAAAGCGTCTGTTCGATGGAGATATCGAAATAATATATCCCGCTTTTCTTTAATAAGTCGCCCAACTCGCCATCATCTTCATCATCGCCATAATTGCCATCATCATCGCCGGAGTCCCTGCGCGCTGCGAGATCGTGGCTATACGCGCGAGCAACTTCTGCGATCTCATCGTTCTGTTCCAGAGCCGAAAGTCCGTCATCCTCGCGTTCCATGTTCACCAGATCGAATATAGCCGTTTCCAGCTCTGTTGAGGCGGGCAATGAAACCGGGGTTTTAAACGGCACCGGAGAATCGATATCAACCACTGTCCACCAGTCGTACTCCTCGACAGACCTGCTGGACCCCACGGCACCATAAATATCATTGTATGTTTTATCAGCGAAATAATATCTCTCAAGTGATTTTGGAACGACGCGTGTAAGAGTCGGCTCGATGAGAACGCTCCCCCCGGATACATTCGATACGATCCACGCATGATCTCCAGCACCTTTTTCGTACTCGAATCCCCGTGCAGAGATATTGTGCGGCTGATTCCGCTCTCCGGTGACGATCACGGTATCGACGCCGTGCCCTTCGAGATACCACTCCATAAACGCAGACATCTCTGAGCAGTCGAAATAATCTTCCTGATACGTGTCCTTAAGGAGCGGCAGGATCTGTATCAGTTCGGACCTAGTGGTGACATTGTGTCCTGTGTCCCTGTAATACGGATCCGGGATATCGCGGACAGGGTCGAATATGTCATGAAACGCAAATAGAATTGATAATGCGGCGATAGGGACAATTGCCATGGTAATTATCCATTTTTTCAAGTTCTCCCCCCCTCCGTATCAGATCAGAGGATCTATAATCCCTGACAGATCCGATCGGATCGTGTACATGGCATCCACAACCCACCCCCAGAAGAGGTTGTACACCCCGAGCACCATCCCGAGCCCGACCAGAATCAGTACGCCCCCTGCGATTCTTCTGATGAGCATACTGTGGCGCGATAGTCCCCTCACCTGCCCGGTCAGTGTGCTGGTTGCATACGCTATTCCAAGCATCGGGATTGCGAGCCCGAGCGAATAGATGAACAACACAGTCCCGCCGTACAGAACGTCGCCTGCGGGTATGACTGTCATCAGGACGCTACCGATCAGTGGTCCGATGCACGGTATCCAGACAATTCCGAGCGATAGCCCGAGCAGCAGACCCCCAAAAAGATTATCTCCCTGTGTACTCCGCGACGTAAGTTGTGGCGCAAGTGCGCTTAACCTGTCAAACACTGGCAGATCGAAGAGCATGACAATCCCAAGAGCGATGATCGTGATCTCGGCGATCGCCTCCATATATCCGCGATACGCATAGACGGCAGAGCCGAATGCCGAGAATATCACGCCCATCGCTGTGAAGGAGATGCAGAGTCCGATTACAATCGCCAGAGGGCGCAGTTTACCTCGTTCGGAGGAGTACGCCATGATCGCTGGCAGCAGCGGGAGCACGCACGGCGACAGCACGCTTAAGACTCCGGCGCCGAATGCGGCGATGAGCGAAGGAATCAGGGGGTCGGTCATTAGCTATAATCGGCGCGCCAGAGTGTTAATACTTGGGGTGAACGATTGCCCCCGAATCCCGCGTCCGGACGTGGCTGTGGCAGAGCAAAACTTCATGCGTACGGCAAGATATACTAAAATAGAGTATCAACAAGGATAATACAAACGAGGTGATAGCATGGAACTGTTAGATGTCAGAGAAAAAATTGAAACAATCGATAAGCAGATACTGAAATCGATCGCCGACCGTACCGAACTTGCAAGCACAGTTCTGGAGTTAAAAAAAGCGGATGGGAAGAGTATAACGGACAAGGGACAGGAACAGGTTGTTTTGAATCGAGCCATCGATTACGCAACCGAACTGAATCTCGATGTCGGTTCGATCAAGCGGATCTATGAGATTTTGATCCGGATGAACATCGAACGCCAGCATGAACTGAGCGGTGAAGGAAACCTGCCATAATGCCAAAAATTGCGATAATTCTGGGATCAGAATCCGATATGGATATCGCTGATCAGGTAATTGGGGTTCTGGACGGGGGTGGTTACGACTACGATCTTCAAGTTATCTCTGCGCATCGAAATCCTGAAAAACTGGACGATTATGTCAGGGGGAGTGATGCGCTGGTATTTATTGCGATTGCGGGATTGTCGGCAGCGCTGCCCGGTGTTGTTGCTGCAAGGACAGGTAAGCCGGTTATCGGGGTTCCGGTTAGCAAGAAGCTCGGCGGGCTTGATGCGCTGCTCTCGATTGCGCAGATGCCGCCAGGAGTTCCAGTAGCATGTGTCGGAATCGATAACGGCAGGAATGCCGCGCATCTTGCGATACGGATGCTGCTGATGCGTGACAATCCTTAAGACTACAGAAATCAATAAGTGTTTGCGATCTAATAAATTTAATTAGAGGTACAATATATGGGCGTAAAGAAAAAAATGGTCGAACGTGTTCGGGGCCTGATGAGTCAACCCGAAAATATCAGAAACATCGGTATAGTTGCGCATATCGATCACGGCAAAACCACACTCACGGATAATCTGCTTGCGGGCGCTGGCATGATCTCGAAGGAACTTGCAGGCACGCAGCTTTTCATGGATTCAGATGAGGAAGAGCAGGAGCGAGGCATCACCATCGATGCTGCAAACGTCTCGATGGTGCACGAGTTCGAGGGCGAAGAATACCTGATCAATCTCATAGACACTCCCGGTCACGTGGACTTCGGAGGCGATGTCACACGAGCGATGCGCGCTGTTGATGGTGCGGTCGTCGTGGTCGATGCGGTCGAGGGCGCGATGCCGCAGACAGAGACTGTGCTTCGGCAGGCACTCAGGGAGAATGTCACGCCGGTCCTCTTCGTGAACAAGGTCGATCGGCTGATCAACGAACTCCAGGTCGATCCTGAGACGATGCAGATCAAACTTGGGAAAGTGATCGATAATGTGAATAAACTCATCAAAGGGATGAGCGAGGAGAAATACAAGGAATGGCGGATCGATGCGTCAAACGGAACCGTGGCATTCGGATCAGCGTTGTACAACTGGGCGATAAGCGTTACCTACATGCAGAAGAGTAAGATAGATTTCAAAGAGGTATATAATTATTGTAAAGATAATAATATGAAGGAGCTTGCAGAGAGATGCCCGCTCCATGAAGTATTAAACGATATGATCATCAAGCATCTGCCAGACCCGCTCGTAGCCCAGAAGCGGCGGGTTCCTGTGATCTGGCACGGCGATGCGGATTCCGAGATCGGGGCGCAGATGGCTTCGTGCGATCCGGATGGCGATACCGCGCTCATGGTCACGAAGATCACGAGAGATCCCCATGCCGGTGAGATTGCGACAGGCAGGCTCTTTAGCGGAACTATCGTCCGCGGTCAGGAACTGCATATATCAGGTACATCAGGCACCGACCGGATCCAGCAGGTCGGGGTCTTCATGGGACCGGAGCGGGTTGAGGTCGAGAAGATCCCGGCAGGGAATATTGTGGCGGTGACGGGACTAAAGAATGCGATCGTCGGGAGCACTGCAACGACGCTTCGGGATATGTATCCGTTCGAGATGATCACACACGCAAGCGAGCCAGTGGTCACGGTTGCAGTCGAGGCAAAGCACATGCGAGACCTCCCGAAACTGGTCGAGGTTTTAAGGCAGGTCTCGAAGGAGGATCCGACTCTGCAGGTCAAGATCGACGAGGAGACCGGCGAACACCTGCTCGCAGGGATGGGCGAACTGCATCTCGAGGTCGTAGCCCACCGTATCGAGCGGGACAAGGGTGTCGAGATCACCACGTCCGAGCCGATCGTGGCATACCGTGAGACAATTATGGGTAGAGCGGGACCGGTCGAAGGGAAGTCACCGAACAGGCATAACAGGTTCTACATCGAGGTTTCGCCTCTCGAACCGGAGATCGTCGATATGATCAAATCCGGCGAGATCAGCATGAAGATGGATAAGATTGAGCGGCGGGATAAGGTGATGGAGGTCGGCATGGGCAAGGATGAGGCAAAGAGCTTCTCCGCAATCTCAGAATCGAACATCCTTCTCGATATGACCAAGGGCGTCCAGTATCTCCGCGAGACTATGGAACTGATCATCGAGGGGTTCGAGGAGGCGACCACTGCCGGACCGATGTCGAGAGAGCCGTGCCAGGGTCTCAAGCTGAGGCTGGTCGATGTCAAGCTCCATGAGGATGCCGTGCACCGCGGTCCCGCTCAGGTGATCCCGGCAGTCAGGCAGGCGATTCAGGCAGCGATCCTGATGGCAGATGTGACGCTGCTCGAACCGTTCCAGAAGGTCTTTATCCAGGTGCCGCAGGACCACATGGGCGGCGCGATATCAGAGATCCAGGGGCGGAGAGGCGCGATACTGAACATGACGCAGGAAGGCGATGTCACAGACATCGAAGCGAAGACGCCGGTCGCAGAGTTATTCGGGTTTGCAGGCGATCTCAGGTCTGCAACCGAAGGGAGAGCACTCTGGAGCACCGAGTTTGCGGGCTTTGAGTCGCTTCCAAAGAACCTGCTTCCGGAGATCGTTTCACAGATTCGGACGCGGAAGGGGTTGAAGCCTGGGATACCAAAGCCGAGCGACTTTGTGAGCGAGTAGAGGCAGAGATATCTTACGTTTGTGGACACGCCGGGTGTCTGAATCGGCAAATGCCGAGAAAGGCATCCGGTGATGTCCTAGATGTGTGGTTGGTTCGGTGTGGGTCGGATCGATCTTATTCTGGTTCATGGCAAACGCCCCGCCGAAAGTTTCCAATGGATTTTCTTCCAAAACCTAAGAGGTCACTCTTTCTCAGCCACCAGAATAACCGTAGAATACGTAAAAAGCAGTCTTCCATCATCATCATCAAAGCGAACCCTGAGGTCGGTTTTATCATCCTCGACCGAATCAGCCATCATGCGCCTGACCTCTCTGGCGATCTCCTCGCCGGGATCTGCGATCTTTATCCACTCATCGAAATAGAAGTCGGCGTCCCAGTTTCTCGCATGAAGAACCTTGAGCCCCGCATCCTTAAGCATCCCTGCCAGTTCCGGCTGCGAATAGAGGCGGACATGGGACGGATCACGGAGTTGCTCGATTCTGTTGTGGTATTCACTCTTTGTAGCGTCCTCGGAAGAGAGCCCGTCCACGAGCACGATCTTCCCGCCGGTTTTGCAGACACGAGCCATCTCTGATACCGCCTTTCCGGGATCTGTGAAATGGTGGAATGCAAACCTGCATGATACGATATTAAACGACTCGTCCTCAAATCCGAGCGATTCCGCGTCCATCACCCTGAAATCGAGATTATCGATCCCCTGCTCTCCCTGTATGCGCTCAGCGACCCGAAGCATATCCCGGGTCATGTCGCAGCCGATGACGTTAGCCCCGGAAACCCGTTTTGCAAACTCAAACGCAAGAAATCCATTCCCTGTCGCCACATCCAGCACCTTATCGGACCCCCCGGGCGCTGTCAGGTCAACAATCAGATTCAGGTGATCCTTATCCGAGAGGATGCTGCTCTTCGAGTACGTGCCCGACCGCCTGCCGAACCGCTCCTTTGCCGACTGTTTCTTGCGGTGCGCGACGAGACCGCCATCCATCAGGATCTCGAGCAGGAAATCCGGCATCTTCGTCCCTGTGTACTCGCAACCTCCCGCGTTTACCGTGCCGTCTTCGATATCGATCTCAACCATATCCCCTTCGTTGCAGGGAACCATCGTTCCGGTCTCAATTAAGGGGAGCCCGATGTTTATGGCATTTCGAAAGAAGATGCGCGCAAAGGATGCCGCCACAACGCACCCTACCCCGGCATATTTGATCGCGAGCACTGCTTGCTCTCTCGATGAGCCACATCCAAAATTCATGCCGGCGACGATGATATCGCCACGTCCGACATTCCTTGCAAATCCGGGATCGATACCCTCGAGCACGTGATCGGCAAATATCTGCATATCGGTGGTGTGCAGGTATTTGCCAGGGATTATCGCATCGGTATCGATGTCATCCCCGAATATCCATGCTTTTCCTCTTATTTTCACTTCAGAACTACCAGTGGATGATGTCCCTTCTTAGCTGGCTTCTCTTTGTGTGGCGCTCTTATGATCTCAGTGTACTTGTCCATCTCTTCCGTGCCTTTTACGAAGACTGCATTGAAGTACTTCGTGGTTCTCGGATCCATTCCAAGCAATCCGAAGTGCAGCGCGAGTTCGACTATGAACCAGTACATCGCCCACAGGTGAACTGTGCGCACAAATCCGATCGGGGACATGTTGAACCATGTAGAGATGTATCCAATGTAAGTGAAGATCACAGGTTCAATATACGTATGCCAGAACGCATACTCAGGAGCGTACATGATCACTCCAGTTGCCACGATCAGGACTATAGCGATGTTCTCTGGTATCACCAGCAGCTTGATTGCCGGGTGCAGCTTGTTTTTGTAGTGTCCGGTCTCTTGATCGACGACGACGTATCGCGGATACTCCGCCTTACCAAAGAGACTGAGAATCATATTCTTCAACTGGATCGCATCAGGTATGAAAAAGATCTCCGAAAGGAGATGCCCGCTCGTAAGCAGGTTATAGATGGTGAATATCCAGACTGCTATGATGAATATGAGCGCGGCGAACATATGGAACAAACGCACGTTCTCATACGGGATGAACTGCCATGCATCCAGCGTACACATATTGAACTGCTTTGCCATGTACCAGCCAGTGATTATAAGAGTCACACATGAAAATAGGTGGAACGCATGCGCACGCATGCCTTTTGGGTCATATCGTTCGGTTATCAAACCATTGCTCTGTGACATGTAATACCTCCTCTGCCGCATCATGCGGCGACATTCGATATACGAACCGATCACTTTTAAATGTTACGGTTCGATCGAGCCCCCCGAAATTGCCAGCGCATCGACAAAACCAAAAACTTGCGGTGGATGGGCTTAAATATAATTGTGATTTGTTTGGTTTGGCACTATCATTTCTGATGTAGAATGCATGAAAGAATGAAATGGAAATATCCCACCATAGGGATAGTTATCAGATGACTGATTTGCTCATATATCTGATAAGAGTCTTGAGGTAAGCGCGGATTATGAATTAGTGGATGGGCTCCATCGCCACGCAAACTATATATATGATTAATATCAATCCTATTTAGGCATCTACTATATAAAACGGGGATGCAAAACGCATATAATGTCATGAGGGGACGGAAATGCAAACAATTGTAAACAACGCACTAGGGTACACTGAGAAAGAAGACCTGTATCGGAAATCCAATGATGAGATAGCGGAGTTCGCTGATACAGAGCTACTTGGAACGCCACGCATACTGATCGTCGGTTGCGGTGGCGCAGGGAATAACACATCGACCAGAATGCATGACATCGGAATCGATGGCGTGGATATCATCGCAATCAATACCGATAAGCAGGATCTGGATCGATGCAGGGCTGATAAGAAGATCCTGGTCGGAAAATCGATCACACGGGGTCTTGGAGCGGGGGGAGATCCTGACGTCGGGAGGCGGGCTGCAGAACTTGCGCGCGGAACGCTGAGCGAGGTTCTTGCAGAGTCTGACCTGGTCTTTGTCACTGCTGGCATGGGTGGCGGCACAGGTACGGGGGTTGCACCGGTGGTCGCTGATATCGCACGAGAATGTGGCGCAATCGTTGTTGGAATGGTGTCCACGCCGTTCCATGTAGAGCGTGCCCGCGCCATCAAGGCAGAAAACGGGCTTCAGGAGTTGAGTGAAGCTGCGCACACGGTAATCGCGCTCGATAACAACCGTCTGCTCAATTACGTGCCGAATCTGCCGATGAGACAGGCGTTTTCAGTGATGGATCAGTTGATCTCCGAGACCGTCAAGGGCATATCCGATACGATTACAAAGGACTCGCTGATAAACCTCGATTATGCCGACATGAGGACGGTTATGAACTGCGGAGGGGTTGCAGTGATGCTCTTTGGTGAGTCAAAGACGCGGGACAAGTCGAGCGATGTGGTCCGTTCGGCACTGAACCACCCGCTGCTGGATGTGGATTACAGGGGCGCTACCGGCTGCCTCGTGCACATCACAGGCGGACCTGATCTCACGCTTAAGGAAGCAGAGGAGATCGCAAGTTCACTCACGTACGAATTAAGCCCACATGCGAATGTGATCTGGGGCGCAAGGATTGCGGAAGAGTACGAAGGCGGCGTGCGTGTGATGGCGATCATGACCGGCGTCGAATCGGCATAGATACTCGGGCAGGCACAGCAGCAGCGTGTCCCGATCCGCTCGGTAGAGGGCGAAGTAAAACAGATGGAACCGATGCCAGTGATTGGCAGAGGTCACAGGGGACCGATCATCGAATATATTCGATGATCCCTATTTTTTTATTTTGGGATTAATTGGGTTAAAGCAGAGAATTTAACCGCGAAATTGTGTTAGCAAATCCGTTGGCAGCATGCGGAAGGGTGCAAGAGAATAGGCGACTCTGTGCTCTCCGCAGGTTACCCAATGACCTGCATATCTGGGACACGCAGCGTCGGAACAACGATCCCTCCGACGGCACGGGGATCTGCTCCGGCGCCATCGATGTTTTTGAGCATATCAAAGATATTTCCTGCGATCATAAGCGATTTTATTGGTTGTTTGACCTCTCCATTCTCTACCAGAAAAGAATTTCTGGCTTCTATCGAGAAATCTCCTGAATACGGGTTTGCAGTGTGCGCGCCAATCACCGAATGGACAAGCACTCCATTCTGAGTCTCTGCGACTATATCGCTTGAAGGATATTCAATCACAAGATTGCGCACATCGATAGACGGCGTTGTACCGTACCCTGAGCGTATGGCGTTTCCTGTGCTCGCAAGGTCTGCCTTCCCTGCCGTGTACGCGTCATGCAGATGGTTTTTGAGGATTCCGTCTTCGATTATGGCAGTCTTCCGGGAGGGCGTGCCCTCGTCATCGGTTTGTGCTGTTCCTATCCCGCCAGTGCGCAATCCGTCGTCGCATATCGTAAGTTCGCCTGCCGCAACCTCTGCCCCGACTTGGGAGAGCATCGACCTGCCTTTCTGCACGTTATCGGCACTCAGGGATGGGATGAAAGTATATTCAAGGATGTCAGCGATCGCAAGCGGGCAGAACAGCACCGCAGTCCTCGCAGTCTCTATTTTTCCGCCGTGCAATGATTGTTTTGCAAGTTCGCCTGCACGCTTCCCGATCTCATACGTATCGATGTCAAGGTTCCTTGAGATATCGAACTCATAAGCAGTGGATATGCCTGACCCGTCCTTTACGATGCACTCGATCGATGCGGCAATCGAGGTCCCCTCTTCGGTATGCTCGATGCCATTTGTGTTTACGATGTAGCCAGTTCCTGTCGAGACTGCAAGCCCGCCAGACGTTGGAACCGCGCCTGCTGATGTAACGCCACGAATCAGATCGGCAGCGAGTTCGACGCATTCGGAGAGCTCGATCCCTGCAAGTTTCGGATCGAAGACGCCATGAACCGCGGGGTACGAGCCTTGATGCGGGAGACTGTTCCAGTCAGGGTCTGGCTGGGATGCCCGGGCTGACCGCACAGCAAGCAGGGACGCCTCTTCGATGCTATCTTCGTGATTTGTGCTCGAGAACCCGACGGCACCTGAGACGATGGCACGGATGCCGATCCCTCGTGCAAACGATTCTCTGGCA
>JAUVWP010000019.1 GCA_030604085.1 Methanosarcinales archaeon
AGTTTTTTAGTTAGACTAATTACAAAGAAAGCGACTACCAATACCAGTATCACTTCCGAATATGGCAGAACCACCTGATAAAAACCCGATATATCTATCGTAGTCATCTGTGTTACCTATCCCATCTCATTGTTTTTCTGACGTATCCAGTCACCAAACCCTGTGCTTGGTACAGAGCCCACGTAGAGCGATTTCATGCCGTTTATCACACCATCTACGTCGGCAGATTCACCCGCAGTCAGATCAGCAGTGGTACTGCCATCTGCTATCAGATCGCATCGCCCCATGCCATGATCAATACTGCCATGATATTTAAGCATGGCGGTCTCGGGCGGTCGCCATTCCAAGATTCTTTGCATGACGCCTGACAACCCAGACCCTCCACAACCTTTTTCTACAGACGATAACAGATGATCACATTCCAACGGCGCATGAACCGGCATAACGGTTCGAACATGAATTCTATGTGAGTCTTGGAGGAAGCGAATGAGCAAAACACAATATAAAAAGACAAATCCGCGGATTATATCCCTGATAGAGGATCTGAAATCCAGATCACGCGAGAACAACGCTCCGATCTGGCGAGAGATCGCAAAGCGCATGCAGAGTCCTAAGAGAGGTTATGCGACAGTGAATGTGAGCCGCATCAACCGGCATACTGCGGATGGCGAGACCATCGTCGTGCACGGCAAGGTGCTCGGCGCAGGCGAGTTAAACCATCCGGTGGTCGTGGGCGCTTTCGATTTCAGCGATGGCGCACGGTCAAAGATCACAGATGCTGGTGGGGAATGCCTCACGATCGAGGAACTGGTGGAAAGAGCGCCCACGGGATCAAATGTGCGGATAATCAGGTGATTTCATGAATACAGTAATTATCGATGCAGATGGGTTGATTCTTGGCAGGCTCGCAAGCATTGTCGCCTCAAGATTGTTAAGCGGCGAGACCATTGCGATCACCAATGCCGAACGTGCTGTGGTGTCCGGGAGCAAGACCACCACATACAGAGAATATAAGGAACAGGTGGACAAGGGATCAACAGAAAGCGGTCCGTACTTCCCGTCGAGACCGGATCAGATCCTGAAACGAACGATCCGCGGCATGCTCCCGCACAAACGGATGCGTGGACGCGACGCAATGTCGAGACTGCGCGTGTACGTGGGCACTCCTGCAGAACTGGCAGGATCGGACGCGGAGACGATACCTGCAGCGAGTCTGACACGGTTGGGAACGATCAAATACATCAAACTCGGCGAAGTCAGCACGAAGCTGGGTGTTAATGTACGTTAAAATTCCACAGGACCGGATTGGCGCAGTGATCGGACCGAAAGGCATCACCAAAAAAGCGCTCGAGGAACTCTCAACCGCGACGCTGGATATCGACAGCGAATCCGGCAATGTGCAGATTCTGTCGCCAGAGGACCCTTTGCAGGGTATGCGGGCGGCTGAGGTCATCTCGGCAATCGGGCGGGGTTTCAGCCCTGAGCGGGCTGTCAAACTGTTCGGTGACGAGCTTCTCATATACGATGTGATCGATATACCTGCGAACACGCCAAAGATGCTGACACGCTTCAGGGGCAGGATCATCGGCACCGGCGGGAAGACAAGGGCGCTAATCGAGAATATAACCCATGTCGACCTCTCGGTCTACGGAAAGACCATGGCGATCATCGGGTATCCCGAGCAGGCGCATGTTGCAAAGACCGCAGTCGAGATGCTGATCGATGGTGCGCCGCACTCTGTTGTGTATGGTTTCATGGAGAAGAAGCGGCGGGAACTTACTGCGAAGGGACTTGAGTATTACTAAGGGCGCAGGCGTGGCAGCAAAGACGGATCAGGTTTATGCGCACAGGATTCGGTCAGGTTTAAGTATTATGGCGGCATTGACCACAACGCATGAGGCGATGTGGTCTATTTGGTATGTATGTGCTGCTGCTGTCGACTTGCCACGGCGAACTTGCTGAAGCACACGGTAAAATGAACAACATGGATTTTATCTTATGAGGTGGAAGAGATCATGAGTGGCGAAATCCATCAAATGTTGGGAACCATCAATAAAAGGTTAGAAGAATTGCTTTTCTTGAAACATGATCTGGATGAATTGAATAAGAGAACAAAGAATATGGAAGAGATGTTATCTGAATATATGCTCATATTAAGCGAAGGCGAGAAAGCAGATTTAAACGAAACTATGAGCGAGTATTCTGCAGGCAAAACAACGTCTTTAGAAGATGCTGAAAGGATTCTTGGGTTATGAAGATAGAATTTGAAACAAAATCCCTGAAGTTTCTATCAAAATTAGAGAAAGGTAGCAAGGAAAGAGTTTTCAAAAGAATAAAGGAACTAGAGGGGGATCCATTTCCTTCGGATGTCAAGAAATTAAAAGGGGAAAAGGATGTTTACAGGATTAGAGTTGGAGATTTCATGGTGCTTTATAGGATCATTCCAGAAGATGAAGTAATCTTGATCTTCCGAGTAGATAAAAGAAGTAGGGTTTACGGGCGGTGAAAAGAAACACGAAGATCCCATAATTCATTGTGGCGTGGTGAGGGCTAATAAATGTCAGGAAACACATTCGGAACAGTATTCCGCATAACAACGTGGGGCGAGAGTCATGGGCCTGCAATCGGCGTCATCGTCGATGGCTGCCCATCAAAGATGCCTCTCTGCGAAGCAGACGTCCAGAAGGAACTCGACCGCCGCCGCCCCGGGCAGAGCGAGATTGCAACGCCTCGCAAGGAAGAAGACGCTGTCGAGATTCTTTCAGGCATATTCGAGGGACTGACGACTGGAACGCCGATATCGATGATCGTCTGGAACAGGAATGTCGATTCGTCCCCTTATGAGAGGCTCAAAGACACGCCGCGCCCGGGACATGCCGATTATCCGTACGAGGTCAAGTATGGGATCAGGGACTACCGCGGCGGCGGGCGCGCATCAGCGCGAGAGACTGTGGGAAGGGTTGCCGCAGGCGCCGTCGCAAAGAAGATGCTTGCAGAGGCAAGCATCGATGTGGTTGCACACGTCATAGAACTCGGCGGCATCCGAGCATGCGAATGTGAGATGACACCGCCAGAGATCAGGGAACGGATCGAAGAGACGCCGGTGCGGTGCGCTGATCCGGATGCCGCGGCGCGGATGATCGAGCTGATCGGAAAGGCGCGTGAACAAAAAGACAGTATCGGCGGCATCGTCGAGATCATGGCAACAGGTGTGCCTGCTGGCATCGGGGAGCCGGTCTTTGACAAGCTGGACGGTGACCTTGCGAAAGCGTTGATGAGCATCGGCGCAGTGAAAGGAGTCGAGATAGGAGCTGGTTTTGGGTGCGCCGCTATGCGGGGCAGCGAGATGAACGATGCGTTTCTGGTATCGGATGGAACCGTAGTTCCGGAGACGAATAACGCTGGCGGCATTCTCGGCGGGCTCTCCACAGGCGCGCCGATCGTGTGCAGGATCGCGGTGAAACCGACACCGTCCATCGCAAGTCCACAGAAGACCGCGGATATCAGGACGATGAGCGAGACCACGATCACGATACAGGGGCGGCACGATCCGACGATCCCGCCCAGAATGGTTCCTGTCGCCGAGGCGATGGTTGCTATCGTGCTCGCGGATCACCTGCTTCGAGACCGCGGATCAAAATTAGCGAAATAGTTCCTGCTGAACAGGGCACATCACGGGGATTAAAGCAGGGAATTCAACCGCGGAGGACGCGAGAGTTTGCGGACAAAGATAAAATCTAAAAGTGGTTAACTTTAATTGTAAAATACATGTATATATAAATAATAAACCCAATAGAAAAAAAGATGGAAGGAAATTCAAATGAGCGCGCGCGGAAACTCTGTTACGAAAAATTTTTAGTGCTAAAAGAAAAAACTCGTTAGGAGGGCCACTTGATGACGGAAAAATCAGAAATAGATATAGAGGTTTTGGATGAGGCCTACCGTCGTGGGTCTGATTATTTGATGCGGTATGCCTGTGCCCCTGGTGTTTTTGCTGCGGTTATGGACACTCTGGGATACGAAGACGATCCCGCGGTTAATGACGTTTGGAAAGCTGCCATAGGTTTTGTCGGTGGAACTGGCAACATGGCTATTGGAACCTGTGGTGCCATGGCCGGTGCCGCTATGGCAATAAGCTATAGTTTCGGATTGAAAAAGGGGGAACCCGAGGACATGATGAAGATGCTCAACGTCACCAGTGTGGTTGCTGAGGTGGGTAAAAAGATGCAGGAGAAATACGGTCACATAACATGTCAGGAGGTTCAGTTCCATCTCTTGGGAAAATCCTACAGATTCACCAATCCTGAGGCTATGCAAGAATTTATGAGTCTATCGCGCGCGCATCCTGCCTGCCAAGAAGTAACCGGAGACCTTGCCAGATGGACCGTGAAGAAAATTTTGGAACACAATCCACATTTCTCCAAACGAAAACAAAAATGAGACAAAACCTAATTCCTTCCAACTTTAGAACATGCGCACACGCGTGCATTCCAAAATTTCTGATTTACTTTTAGGTAATATATTATTAACCTTAAAAGTAATTATTATAGGAGATGACAAAAAAAGCTCTGCGCCCTCCGCGTGCTCTGCGGTTATTTTTCTTGCCAGAAAACCCGAGAATCGTAATCAGGAGATCAATCGATACACCTGAGTAATTACGGATATTCGACCTGATCCGGTGGCGGAGTCATTGCAACATGCCCGCGAACGATGGATCTGAAGCGTTCTCACTTCCCGGATTCCTCATCGCCGTCGCGACCATTGCATCCAACATCGCAGACCGCGCAGCCGGACCCTGACCCACGCTCGGTTCCGGTCTCCGAGTCCAGCACCCGCGTGGCATAAGCGAGCACGGTCGCGTTTGAGAGTGTGCCAGCGATCAGGATCGCATCGAATATCTCTTCCTTTGACAGCCCGAGTTTCTCTGCGATGCGGATATGCATTCTCAGGCAGTGATCGCACCTGATCGCAGCAGATACGCCTATCGAGATCAGTTCAACCGTCTTCGGGTCGAGACGTTTGAACTCCCGTATGATCGCACTATCGTAGAGAATCTTCGGAACCAGTAGTTCCGGAGTCTCCTTCATAAACTGCAGGATGTACGGTATCTCGCCGTAGTACTTCTCAACGCTCTCAAGCAGTTCCTCAGCCGCCTCCTCAGGATCCATCCTCATGATCCGCTGGATCTTCTCGATGTCCATTCGTGCCTCCTAACTCCAATCCTAACGTCTAAATAACGAAACCGGTCACCGATTTCGGCAATATTCTTATTAATATATAATCCCGTACTCTCGACGGCAGCACCTCTGCGATCTCGCGGAGGGTTACGCCCTCCTCGAATGTTATATTCTCGATCGCTTCCTTATACTGCGGATAAGACAGTTTTACGCGGGCACCCATGAGTTGCAGCGTGATAGGCGCCGGAGAGAGGGATTTATTGATTTCTGGAATCTGTTCCTTGATCTCCTTCATGATGCGTGCTGGCTGGGTGGTCAATGGATCCTTTGATATCTCGATCCGATGCTCATCGAGGGTTTTGCCAACAGTCTCGACCAGCCGATCAAGAGCGTCAAGTTCATTTTCGAGTTTCAGCCGGTGCGCGATTCTTCCGAGATGCCCGACATAGCCTTTCGCATACATAGGGGGCTTTTGAAGTTCTGGCGTACCTGTGATGATGCAGGGCACGTCGAGATCCTTGTAGAGGACGTACTTCTTGTTCATCAGGCAGTCTTCGAAGTTTCCGAGCGCAAAGACTGCAAGATCGTGCTCGTTAACCAGTGCACGCTCTTTTGCAGATATCTGCGCAATCCGCCGCCCGACACCTCTTGCAAGCCCGATTAACGTTGTATTTGCTCCAAACCTGCGCATATACTCTGCCACATCGCACGCATGGTGTGGAAGATGATGGTACGACAGTGTTGGCGCGATCACGATGATGTCAGTGCCAGTAAGCGGCGCTCTCGTGATCTTGGCGCGGAGTTCCTTTGCCAGATCTTCGAGCATGGATATGTCTTCATGCGGGCAGAGCATCTGGATCATGACCTCGGTCTGCATGAAATTGGTCTGGAGGACGTATCCGCCAAGATCCTCTATAAGTTCGATGACAAGGTTGTGTTTGAAGACGCCGCCCTCATACATGATCGGTTCAAGCATTATAAATCCTCCTTCAGTTGATCCATCATATCTTCAGCTTTTTTGACCCACTCGGGCTTTATAGGATCCTCTGATGCCACAAATAACATCTCCGATCCGGTTGAAACGTGATGCCTCACCCGGAAACCCTCTGGTGTGATCCGGAGCAGCGCATCGACAAGTCTCGACTCGATCTCCCTGCGCGGATCCGCGATGACCACGTCTGCAAGCTTTTCTGCAACCTTGTCCTTGTCTTCGGTGTCTATCGTTATCACTTTCTTCTCTGGCTGCGAGACGTTCTCGCGTCCATACTCGATCCAGAGAATGTTTAGCAGTGTCGAGACATGCTCTTCGTTTGTGAGTTTTAGCTCCACCTGTTTAGCACTCGGCGCACCTGTCGAGATATCTGCCATATCCTTGACACAGACCGGTGGAATGCCGGTTCTTATCAGCGCACAGAAGATGAAAACTGGCTCAGTTGGATCGATCCATATCCACAGACGTCCCAGTACGGTGGTGAGTTCCAGATCAGCAAGTACGTCGCGGATCACTGATTCATAAGCTTCGGCGCCGGTTTTATCCGGAGACTCGACCCTGAACACTTCGAGCGGCTTCATGGCACCAGTTACTCCTCGATAAAACCTGATGCCAGGAGAGCGGAGCCGACAGCGCCGATCAACTGTGCATAAGGTGGCACAATCACCTCTACTTGCAGCAGTTCACGCATCGCTTGCGGTAGCCCCTCGATGAGTGACGTGCCTCCGACCATGATCACTGGCTCACGCACCTCAATCTCCTGGAGTTGCTGCTCAAAGACCTGCTCTGCCACGCTGTAACATGCTGCTGCTGCGACATCCTCGTGACGCGAGCCCTTCGATAGCGAGTTCACGAGACTCTGGATGCCGAATACGATACAGTAGCTGTTCATCGAGATCTCGGACGCCATACCTGCAAGCGCAAGTTTGCCAAGTTCGGTGATGTCAACGCCAAGACGCTTTGCAGTCATCTCAAGGAAACGCCCTGATGCGCCGGCACAGATCCCGCCCATCGTAAAGATTCCAGGGATTCCGTCCTGCACCGATATCGCCTTGTTGTCCATCCCGCCGACATCGATTACGGTCGCTGCGCCCTTCTGCCGGTCAGCAAGGTAGACCGCGCCTTTCGAGTTCACTGTAATCTCTTCCTGGACCAGATCGGCATTGAATGCCTTTCCCAGCATGAATCTGCCGTATCCTGTCACCCCGATCGCCTGAATCGCATCCCTTTCGATTCCGGATTCCTTAAGCGCGATTGAGTAAGCCTCCTCCGCGCTCTTCACGACATCGGTGGAACTGACCCATCCGAATCCGAGAATCTCGTTGTCTTGCATGATCACCGCCTTTGTGGTGGTCGATCCCGAGTCGATTCCAGCTGTAAGCCCGGACTGTTTCTCGCGTGCAAGCAGACTGCGCCTCTTTGCGATGGTTGTCAGTGCCTCCATCCTTGTGAGAAGCGTGTCTGCTGTAGTGCGTTCGGTATAAGAGTAACTGATCACGGGAAGCCCGGATTTATCATGGATGTACCTGCGGATCTCGTTTCTGACGAGCGCGCCCTCTGCGCACCTGAAACACGTCCCGATGAAGACGGCATCAGCGGTGGTATTCCCCTCGACAACCGAGATTGCGCGGGCAAGCATCAGTTTAAGGTCGGGACTCGTCACCTTGAGCCCGAACTTTGCCTCTGCCGCCTCCACTTCCGCAAGATCGATGTCCGGGAAGATGATTTTTGCGCCAACCCGCTCTGCCGCCGATTCGATCTCTCCTTGAATTCCTGTGTATTCGGAACCACAGGATATCTGCGCGACCTCGATTTCACTCATTCTTTGCCTCCTTACCATCTCCAAGTCCATTTAAGAACTCGGATATCTGGTACACAAAATTCTCTGCCGCATCATCAGATATTGGATAGTCCAGTTCGAGAATCGGGATACGTTTTGCGCGTATCAGGAACCCCACAAGTTCGCTTGTGCGCTGGCAGCCCATGCACCCGAACCCGATCGGCGCGTCCTCGACAAGGATTGCTGCCTCTGCTGCCTCAAGGAGCGGATCCAGAAGCGACATGCGCCCGCGCACACCGGCAGGCACCTCGACAGCAGCATACTTAAGCCCGATCTTCGGATCCTCAGGCGTGATATTAAGCGGCGGCGAGTCGATTCCTACCGTCGTGACTTTCTTCTTGATCTCCTGCATGACCGCAAGCGGCTTGTGACCGAAACGTTCGACCAGATCGTACAGGATCAGACTGTTGCTTGGATAAATGAAGATATTCGCCATGTTTCACCTCGTTGATGTGGTATGATCGATTCTTGTATATGGATATGTCTGGAATCATGGGAACTAAAATAGTTTGCGGTTCTGGGGGGTCAAATTTGGATGGTGCTCTGGATCAAATATTTCATTAAGTTCTTTTTGATCTTCCCCCCTCTCCTCTATGATCCCCAAACCCCTGCCCCTTCACATCACTTATAATACTTCTCCTGCACATCCTCGCCCAGCCGTCCGATCGCGTCAGCCCGACACTGCCTGCAATGCCGCATCTGCTTGGTGATCTTGCTGCATTCATCCTGGATGGCACGCTTCTCAGAGAGCGTTGGTGGCGCGATGTCTGCAAACTTGTACTGCGGGATTAGAGGCATGATGTTCTGCAGGTAAATCCCAAGTCCTTGAATCTTCTTTGCGACATCGAGGATGTGATGATCGTTGATCGTAGGTATGAGGACCGTATTCACCTTCGTGATCAGCCCCAGTTCAACGGACTTCGCAAGCCCTTCCAGTTGATTCTTAAGCAGGAGTTCCGCAGCCTCCCTGCCGGTATACTTCTTCCCATGATAATTTACAAATGAATATATCTTCTCGCCAATCTCAGGATCGACCGCGCTCATGGTCACGGTGATGTTCGAGACTCCGAGATCCTTTAGAAGTTCCACCTTCTCAGGAAGCAGGAGTCCGTTGGTGCTGAGACACTTGATCAGATGCGGAAAATCTTCTTTTAGGAGCTGGAGCGTTTCAAACGTTTCTTCGTTAAAAAGTGGCTCTCCAGGACCTGCAATACCGATCACCTTGACGTACGGAAAGTCCCTGATCACATCCCCGACACGCTCGACCGCCTCTTCCGGAGATAAGACCTGACTTGTAACACCGGGTCTGCTCTCGTTTACGCAGTCGAACTCCCTGATACAGTAGTTACACTGGATGTTACACTTCGGCGCGACAGCGAGATGCATCCGCCTGAACGAGTGACATGCGCCCGCGCTGAAACATGGATGCTCCTGGATCTGTCTTAGCTGGGATGCATCCCATGGCACATCCCTGCCGTCGATCTTTGCTACACGGTACTCTTCTGATGTCATACTTGCTCAACGCACTTCACTTCAGGAACTTCCTTAATGAGCAGCCGCTCGACACCGAGTTTCAGTGTTTGCTGCGACATGACGCAGCCAGCACATGCGCCAACAAGCCGCACCTTCACTGTACCGTCGTCCTCGACGTCGACCAGTTCGATATCGCCGCCGTCTGCCTGCAGCATCGGTCTGATCTTCTCGATCACAGGTTCAACCTTCTCTTTTATATTAGCCAATCTTCTTACCTCCTTTTCATTCCGTTTCAGAGTAATTTCTGCATAAGTTTGTAAACCTATCGCTCGATTATCTCATCTGGCGCGCCCGCGAACCGGACGAGTGCCTCCGCCTCCATCTGGTGCAGACCTGCCGGAACGATCAGCAGGTGCATGGGCGCACCAAAATCAGACCCGGCAAGGTTGCGTATGTAGTCGCACTTCACCACGACATCAGGCGATCCTGCCCGTGCGATCCCGATGCCAAGAGCGCGGTCGAGCAGCCCGCGTTCATCAACCTGCATCAACAATTGAGCCGCCTCTGAAATCGCCATAAAACCCTTCTCAGGATCGATATCGAGAAAGAGCATCGTATGAAGGTCGTTATCGCGGTTTAAGAGAACTGTGTTATACGGAGTCTCTGAAACGATCGTCTTTGACCGGACAGTGTACGGGAACGGGATGGTTGCAGACTTTCCGAATCGATAGTTCTGCAAGCCAGCAAGACCTGCTGCCGCAGACGCAATCGAGGTTCCGTGAACGACCACCGTCGCAATACCGAGATCGGATGCGCGCAGGCGTAGATCGATATGTGTCGTCGAGACCATCGGATCCCCTCCTGATAGCAACACCACATCCCGATCGATCGCATGGTACAGCCATGCCGGATCCGCCTCGATCTCACCTCGTGAAAGCGTCGTGATCTTAGTCTGATATCGCGATTCCATGCGTTCTATAGTCGTTCCCATCATCTTCGAGGTGTAAAACTCGGCAAAGACCATATCGGCATCTTTTATCGCTCTGACGCCTTTTAAGGTAATATCCTCTTCATCGTATAGCCCGAGACCGACAAACGTTAACATCGAGTCTGATCTCTGCGTCAATTTATTTAAGTTGCACCGCAGAATGGAGATCATGGGAATCCATACCAGATCGAGGCATTATCTGCGGAGTAGTGATGCGAAAAAGATCATGAAAGAACTCGGGAAAGCATTTGATCCGTCTGATATCGGGGATGTATTCAAAGGAAAACCGTTTGAACTGGTTACAACCGATGTTTGTGACATCATACTGGTCGAGGATGTGCCAATAATCTTCATGCCAGACGGCGAGCCGTTTCTCACTGTGCGAGGTGCGCTCGAGGTGAAGCCAGAGGCGCGCATCGTTGTGGTGGATGCTGGCGCCACCAGATTCGTGGTGAACGGTGCTGATGTGATGCGCCCGGGAATCGTGCAGGCAGATCCCGGTATCAAGGAAGGGGATCTCGTGATCGTAATTGAGGAGGCGCACAGAAAAGCACTTGCGATCGGGCGTGCGCTCATTTCCGGAGACGAGATGATCGGCGATTCCGGAAAGGCGGTCAAATCCCTGCACTACGTTGGCGATGCCATCTGGGAAGTAACACGATAACCAATAAGTTTATTAATGATTAATAATTACTTACACTTGGCACGTATTGTGCTGCGCGGATAAAGGTGGAAAACGCCTCCTTTCACCTTTGATGCTACATCTGGGATGACGGATTCCTCCTCGTTTCAATCCCGTCTGTGGGGGGTGGGGTTATGCTTTCAGTTCAGCGGGGGGTATCTGGTTTGATTACTTGGTAGTATACTACTTTATGTCTGATAACTCAAATTCAAAAAATCGACCCAATCCAGAGGCGCGTCTCAAATATCTTCTTTCATAACAAGAGTTATCTTATTTTTATCCTTTTTCATGAAGGTTTCATCTGACATCGGAATGGGGCTGGTGCGATTCGAACACACGATCGACGGGTCTCTCCGAACCCTCGAAGGTCGAGGAGGGCACATCAGTGCTCCAACGGCTCATCATACACCCGCCCCGTCGGGCAGGCATCAGTAGACCCGTTGTTCATCATTTATCCGCTGGAGCCCGTCGCCATACCTGGCTAGGCCACAGCCCCGTGGGCCCGATGCGATTCGAACGCATGATCCTCGCCGTGTAAAGGCGGTGTCATAACCGACTAGACCACGGGCCCGGTATCATGATCAAGTGATGTTATGCTTCATAAAATATTCGTTCATGCGGACGTGGCTTTTTAATTTCTTCTGGGTGGATGTGAGTTATGGCAAAGAAGATTAACCACAGAGGACACGGAGGGCACAGAGAGTTGCTGTTTTCTCTGTGTTTTCTGTGGTTTTCCAAACCCATTCCAGAAGATAATAAAAAGTCTCATGCGGACGGTCGCGACTTGTGGTGCCGACAGCATAACGCCTAACGATTCCGGTGCGCACCCGTGCTCCCGCTTTCCCGGGACATCCCCTTATCCAGTTCCTTATGCACCTGCTTTGCTCCGGTGTACGCAGCAATCCCGTGCTCGGTGCAGAAACGGTTCAGCATCCTGTAAAAGAGCGAATGTTCCCCTGTCGTGATCACCGCATTCCTGTGCGCCACCATCAGGATATCAGGATAACTCCCGCGGATGATCGTCTCCGCACGGATGATGTCTGCTATGCGGTCGATCTCATCCGTATCGTCCGCACACCAGACCGGAAACTCGATCCGGCTCGGAAGATCGCCCATTTGCATGTAAAAGAATGCGATGCTGTCCCTGTGCTCTGCATACATATCGAGCACCGATGGGCTGTCTGCGCCGCGGCGGTCGTCCCGGTTGCAGACAAACGCCTTTGTCCGGTCGCCCCAGTTCAGCCTGCCTGCGAACAAGACCGGATCGAAGAGTCTTTTCGTCTCGGGAAGTCCGTAGATATGGCGCATCATCGTCACGACATCCCTCTGCACGCTCACGTCCACATATCCGATTACAGGATTTCCGGTCTCGTTCGATGCATCGAGCAACCTCCTCATCGCGTCGAGATATATCTCTTTTACGTTCGCACGTAGCGCATTGATGTGCGAGGGCACCAGCGTTCCGTCGAGCAGCAGGTAGATCCGGTCGTCGTCCATGTCCGTATCCCTGTCTGTGTCCGTATCCGTGCCCGTCGTGTGCATCAGGTCGATTAAGGCATCGCATTCGAGAGCAAAGCGTCTGGCATCCACAAACGCCTTACTGAATGCATACACCTCTGCGTCCGCAAACTCATCAGGCGTGATCAGGGTCGCGCTTGTACTTTGCGCGTACTCGGATTCTTCTGTGTGCCGGTTCCGGACGCTGCCGATCTGCACGACCGCGATCGGGAGACCATAATTTTTATCAGGATATATCTGGCTGCCATCCGCGGATCCGACCGCAACACCGGCAAGCACAGAGTCCACCCATTCCATGGCATCCTGCCGATCGTTCCATGCCGCAGCCGGCAGGAAACGTCTGATGGTCTCTCCCGGCTCAAAGATCTTTGCGCCACTGTACTGCGGAAGGGCGCTGTTTAAGGATGCATCTGCACGATCCAGATTCGGGAGTGCTTTTTTGTATTCTTCGAGTTCGCCAGAGGTCTCACGCTCGTAGTCGAGGATTGCGGATCTCCGGTCTTCGAACTCGGATGAGAGGTCTGATATGTTGAGCATGGGAAACGGGCTACCTCAGTTTCGCACAGGCTCGATCACCAGCAGATCCTTCTTATCTGCAATCTCCTTTAAGAGATCGATCGCCGAAGCAAGTTCGGACTCCCCCACCGCCTCGATGAGCATGTATGCGGATGATTCACCATCGATCTCCGGCATCGCAATGGAGATGTCGGTAACCTCTGCAAACCCGGTGCGGTCGATGCAATCGATCGTGTCCTTGATGTCAGTATGTATGATATGCCCGATCAGTATCACGGACTCACGTTCGATCAGCGGAATCTCATCAATACTGGCAACAGCAATGCCGCTCTTCTCGAGTTCATCGATCAGCAACTGCCGCTTGGTTTCATCGATCTCGAATACGATCTGTATCGGAATCTTGCCCCTCGAGGTCCTCTGGTCGCGATGGTGCACAACGCTGATGATATTCCCGCCGAGAGCCGACAGTGGCGTCAGTGCTGCCAGAAGCTGCCCCGGCTTATCCTGCAGTTCAAGGGTTGATGCGATTCGCATTGGTGATGTATGGTTTTTGGGTGTAATAATCTTGACGCACGCCTGGGCTGCCGACCGGCCGACAAAAGATAAATACATCTGCCTGCCAATATTTCAGGCATGATCGATGCCATCACCAGACTCTTCGAATCGATACCGCATCCGGTTGCAACCATGCTCATGGCGGCGATGCCGGTCGGGGAACTCAGGGTCGCAATCCCGGTAGCCATCGGGGTCTACGGCATGGATCCATTGACCGCCTACATCGCTGCAGTGATCGGGAATATGCTGCCGGTCGTACCACTTTTACTCTTTCTCGAATCGGTATCAAATTACCTGCGGCGATGGGTCTTCTGGGACGTCTTCTTCAACTGGCTATTTACGCGCACATACCACCGGCACAACGGAAAATTCGAGAGATACGGCACCATCGCGCTTCTCTTATTCGTGGCGATTCCCCTGCCGGTCACGGGCGCATGGACCGGGTGCGCTGCAGCATTCGTATTCGGGATACAGTTCAGACACGCGTTTCTCGCCATCCTCGGAGGCGTCATGCTTGCCGGGATCATCGTTACGAGCATCGTACTCGGCGGTGTGGGACTCCTCGATCTCCTGTAAGGGATTGTCTCGAAGTGTGGTGTTCGGGTTGGGGATCGCGATTCCCCGCGAATATTCGTGGACATTCGTTCATCTGCGAGATCGCCTGCGGAGCAGCCACCGACATCGGTTTCATTCGCAACTCATACGAACATGTTCATGAAATCTCCTGCAACACCACAAGCAGCGACAGTCTTATCACAGCTACAAATCGAATATATCAAAACTATCTATTTGTTTTTATCGCCGTTTTTCCAACAGCGTTTAAATAAGCATTCGAGTATTTTGTTAGGATCGTCCAATCTATCGAATATGTCATTTCTGCATTTTTCAAGGAGTTTTACTCTCTCTTCATCTTCGCGCCTGTATTTGATATAATACAAAAATATACAAACAAAAACAACACCAATAATGGCCCCAGTGATCCTAATTATGATGGTGACGATACTATTTGGATTTGAACATGTAATTAGAAAACCCATAAACACGATTAGAAAACCTATAAATGCACATGAGATTGCAATGACTGCAGTCCAAACTGTGTCGGATCTCGTCTTGACAGCATTGATCTCCCCACTCAGAAACATCACCCAATCCCAATCCGTAGGTGTAAACTGCTGACCCTTCTCTTCTCCATCAGAATCTTCCGGATTTTCAACCACAACTTATTATTTACCGCATAACTTTATTAAGTTTTTCATCTCCGATTGAATGGTCAACGTAACGTTGGTATTCGATCAAGACTCATGTATGAGATTTGGATCAACCTCGAGCACCACGCAACCTGATGCCTCGCCTGCCAAAACTCTTTAGTAACCAGTCTTCGCATAGTCCCACTCATGAAGATACTACTCATAGGCAGTGGCGGCAGGGAGCATGTGATCGCAGACGCGATCGCACGCAGCAGACAAAATCCAGAGCTCTATGCGGTGATGAGCAGAAAGAATCCGGGAACCGCGGGATTGTGCAAGGACTTCCTCATCGCAGACGAGAGCGTGGACGCAGTCATCCCGTACGCGAGATCAAAAGAGATCGATGTTGCAGTGATCGGTCCTGAGGCGCCGCTTGCGCTCGGGCTTGCCGATGCGCTCGAAGACGAAGGCATCCCGTGTCTCGGACCGCGGCTTGCTCCGGCGCAGATCGAACTTGACAAGGCATGGGCTCGGATGTTTATGCGGAGGCACGGGATTAGCGGGTGTCCGGCGTTTGAGGTCTTCGAAGAGGGGGATTTCGAGGGCTCAAGCGCGTTCATCGATAAACTCGGCGATGTCGCTGTAAAGCCAACCGGTCTTACAGGCGGAAAAGGTGTCAAGGTGATGGGCGATCACTTCGAGATCGAGGGCGCGAAAGCGTACACATCCGAACTCTTGAGTATCGGATCTGTCGTCATCGAGGAGAATCTGAAGGGCGAAGAGTTTACTGTGCAGGCATTCTCGGATGGCAAGACGCTTGCGTTTGCGCCTGCTGTACAGGATCACAAACGTGCTTACGACGGGGATAAGGGGCCGAATACCGGCGGCATGGGTTCTTACTCGGACGCAGGGGATATCCTGCCGTTTATGCGCGAAGAGGATTACGAGGAAGCAAAGGCGATCATGCGCGATACCATAAAGGGCATCAAAGAGGATGTCGGCGCGTACAAAGGCATACTGTACGGTCAGTTCATGATAACAGCGAAAGGGATTAAAGTAATTGAGTTTAACGCACGGTTCGGCGATCCTGAGGTGATGAACGTCCTCCCGCTGCTCCGCACCGATTTCGTGGAGATCCTCTCAGCGGTTGCTGATGAGACGCTCTCTGATCTGGATGTCGAATTTAAGCGGCTCGCAACCGTCTGCAAGTACGCAGTTCCGGAAGGTTATCCTGAAAATCCTGTGAAAGACTCTGTTGTCGAGATAGGCGATATCGGAGATGCCACGTTCTTCTATTCGAGCGTGTATGAGCAGGATGGGGTCGTGTACACCACCGGATCACGCGCGATTGTCGTTGTCGGGATTGCGCAGACGATAGCGGAGGCAGAGAAGATCGCATCGCACGGGCTTACCGGAATACACGGCGATCTGATTGCAAGATCTGACATCGGGACTGCTGCACTGATCGATAAGCGGATCCGACATGTAGCAGAAATGCGCGGTTCATGATAATCGAGTTCCTCGCATTCGGGTTTCTGATCGGACTCACAGGCGCTGCCGTGCTCGGACCCATGCTCTTTGCAACGATCAATGCATCGCTCCGGCGGGGCTGGACTGCGGGTCCCGAGATCGTGCTTGGACATGCGCTTGTAGAGGTCGTGATTTGTGCCCTGATCATTCTCGGGTTCTCGATGGCAACCGATACGGTCTTCCGGATCGTATCGATAGCAGGAGGCGGGGCTCTTGTAGTTTTTGGGATGATGACTCTCAACTCATCGAAGGGTGCGACGTTTGATGTGGACGGAAGTGGTGCAGGGGGCGCCGTCGCGGCAGGCGCTCTGACATCGGTTTCAAACCCGTACTTCCTGATCTGGTGGCTCACCATCGGAAACGCCATGGTGATGGGCGGGCTTGCGATCGGCGTCGCTGCTGCCGTGCTCTTCGTTACCGGGCACTGGATCGCTGATCTGGCATGGTACACCCTCGTTTCGGTATCGTCAAGCAGAGGAAGGCGGGTGATGTCTGACCGCACCTATAAGTGGATGCTTGTCGGCTGCGGCGTCTTTCTCGTCGGTTTCGGCATGTACTATCTGGCAGGAGTATTTGTGTGAGGTCATGCATCATGCATCGTGCGGGGGCGATCACACCCGTCCACGCGCATGTTCAACCACATGCCCGAGCTCTGATGCGATAATACCGATCCCGAGTCTGACAGCATTTGGCGATCCCGGCATGCAAAAGACCGCTCGCCCCTGAATGATCCCTGCTATGGCTCTCGTCAGCATCGCAGCGTATCCGATCTCATCCATGCTCTCCCGACGGAATATCTCCCCGAATCCAGGAATCTCCTTCTCAAGGAGCTGCCCTACCGCTTCGATCGTAACATCGCTGGGCGCAAGCCCTGTTCCGCCTGTCATGATGATAGCGTCCGTATCGGGATCCGCAACAGCCCCCTCCAGCCATTCCCGGATCAGACTAATATCGTCAGGCAGCAGCGAATACCTCACTGTATGCCCCAGGTCATGGAGCGCATCGATGATGATCGCCCCGGATGCATCGTCTGCCTCAGAGGGGTTTCGTGCGCCCTCGTGATCGAGATATCGCGACGAACTGATCGTTGCAAACCCAATTGTGTATCCACGCTTCGTATGTGACTTGTGTTCATCAGATGTGTTCATGAAATGCTCTTCGCCCATCAACCGATATATTCTTTGGCAGAAGCGCGGAAAGTAGATGCCATGTGGGAATCAAACCTGCATTCACATTCCGCAGAATTTATCCAAAACGAACACGAGTGGCCCCCAATTTCTGCTAACGTACTCAGCAGAGTTTTTGACATGATCGTAACACCGATGTCCTGTTGTTGGATGCTCTTCATCTTCCAAAACAGCATGAGATAAATCACCAACGTGGTGCCTTACAACTTCTTCGTATGCTTCATCAAGCATATCGTCAAGTTTATCAACTGTAAAGCTACTGACCCCCTCGGGATAAAAATCTCCTCTTTCTGCACGTTCATCGATCATGTGATCTCTAATCTGCCTAAATTTGTCAGAGACTTTTGAACTAAGTAGGCGTTTCGGATCGTTCTTTGGAGGATATCCGATGTGCATGTCACCATTTGCTGTATTTACTCCTATGACCACCGAGATGGACTCTGTAGTCTTCTCCACAACATAGAATTGAACACCACGAAGAAACTCAGGGATTTTATCGTATCCATATCCTCCTGCATATTTAAGTATAGTAATTCTTGTTCACCCCATGAGTAGAGGTCAATACTACTTTTAATTCTTCCGGTCAGGACTTCTTCCTCTTGTATTTCACGTTGTATTTCACGTTGTATTTTCGGTGCGAGTTTAGATCGTACAGTCTGTAATCTGACAGCCATCGCTTCACTGATCTTCGCACCCTCGGCACCCAACAACCGTGCTGCGTGCGTGACTTGTGTTCATCAGACGTATGAGTGCACACTTTGCCCATCAACCGATATATTCTTTGGCAGGGGCATGAAAGGTAGATGCCATGCCAGATCTGATCATCAAGGATGCGAAGGTGCTGCTGAATGGCGGACTTCAGCACGTCAATATCGCGATAGAGTGTGGAAAGATCATAAAGGTCGCAAAGGTCGGAGGAAGCGTATCCAGCGGCGCAGAGGTGATCGATGCCAGAGGTGCGCTGACGCTTCCGGGTGTGATCGATGCACATGTCCACTTCCGGGATCCCGGACTTACGCACAAGGAGGACTGGTACACTGGCTCGTGTGCCGCTGCCGCAGGTGGCGTGACCATGGTCATCGACCAACCGAATACAGCACCTCCGACACTGGATAAGCGATCGTTCAACCTCAAACTGAAATCTGCAAAACGAAAGTCGATCATCGATTTCGGGATCAACGGCGGCGGTGTCCCCTCTGCAAACCTTGAGGAACTGTGGAGTCTCGGCGTGACCGCATTCGGGGAGATTTTCATGGCGGATGGGGATCTATCGGTAAGCGAAAGTGAACTTGCGGATCTGCTGAAGTCGATTGGGGAACTTGGGGCAATTGCAGCTATCCATGCGGAAAACGGAGAACTGTGCAGCCATTTCACTGAGGAGTTGCGCAGGATACGCCGCCCCGAGGTATATTCACGCGCACGACCGAACATCTGCGAGGCGATCGCGGTCGAGCGGGTGCTCGAGATGCAGGAAGAGACTCCTGTGCGCATACATATCTGCCACCTGAGCACGAGAGAAGGGATCGGCGTGATCAGGCGCATGAAATACGGAAAAAAGGAAATCCGGTTCACCTGCGAGGTTGCGCCGCACCACCTCTTCCTCGATCACAAGGACTGGGCGCGTCTCGGCACGTTCGGGAAGATGAACCCGCCGCTTCGGAAGCGGTGCATGCAGCACCTCTGGAACGGCTTAAACGACGGCACCATCGATATCGTAGCGTCCGATCATGCGCCGCATACTGATGACGAGAAGCGTGCAGGTATTTGGGATGCGCCGGCAGGCGTCCCCGGCGTTGAGACGATGCTGCCGCTGATGCTCCATGCCGTAAAGCAGAACCTAATCCCTCTCAGGCGGGTGATCGAGGCGATGAGTGCAAAGCCGGCGCAGGTCTTCGGACTCGATGACAAGGGGATAATCAAGCAAGGTTACGATGCAGACCTTGTTCTCGTTGATACGAGTAATGTCCGGAAGATAACGGTCGATCAACTCCACAGCAAAGCCGGGTGGACGCCGTTTGAGGGGCGAGAAGGGATATTTCCAGAACTGGTGCTGTCTCGGGGCGAGGTTGTGTATGATGGTGAGATCGCGGGCAAGAAGGGGCGCGGGAAATTCCTACGCGGAAAAGGGTATGTCGATGGATGACGTGCTGCCACAGTTCACACCAATTCTGCCCGCTCCCAATGAGTTGCGCATACAGATCGCGGCACCACCTGCAGAATCCGGGATCATCCCCCACAACCATCGTCGAGTGATCCATGCTGCCGTCTGCGAATGGTAGTTTGAACCCGCCTCCTCGATCTGTTACCGCACCACAGATCGGAATGGTCGGAAGCGTCCTGATCTCGATTGCGTGTGGTGGTATGTCTGTGTTGTAGCATTGATGATACAGGGGTCGCATCGATCCTGCATTGAGTCATATCTGGCGAAGGGACACTTAATTGCTACCCTGCAGCAATCATCCTTTGCTCGAGGAGTTGAATATAATGGTTGATAAAATCCAACATGTGTGCCCTGTTGAAAGCGCAGGTGGACTCGATAATAGAGTTAGAAGATTATTGCAGAATCCACAAAAAATATTAGGGAATTATGTAAAAGAGGGAATGACCGCTTTGGATTTAGGTTGTGGTCCGGGCTTTTTCTCAGTTGAAATGGCTAAAATGGTTGGAGAATCCGGTATGGTTATTGCTGCAGATTTGCAGGAAGGAATGCTTCAAAAAGTAAAAAATAAAATTCAAGGAACAGAAATTGAAAAGAGGATTAAGTTACATAAATGCGAAGAAAATAAAATAGGGGTTTCAGAAGATGTTGATTTTGTTTTAGCTTTTTATATGGTTCACGAAATTCCTGACCAGAAAAAGTTCTTTGAAGAAATAAAATCCATATTAAAACCAAATGGGAAAGTTTTTATTGTAGAACCAAAACCATTTCACGTTTCAAAGGAAGCGTTTAAAGAAACTATGATGAAAGCTAAGGAAATCGGCTTAGAACCTGTTGAAAAGCCAGGAATATTTTTGAGCAGGGCAGTGATTTTAGAAAAAGTCTAACTTAAAATTAAAATTAAATATAGAAATGCCAAACCTACGCTCCGATAACAGCGGATATGAGGTTCCATCGAAGATATAATCCTTAAAATAATAAAATAGTAGTAGCCGGGGTATGGATCAGGGAATCGAACGATTCCCCGCCCGGAAACCCGATCATGCTACTACTTTTCTCACTGCAAAGACCGAACTGTGGACCTTTCGGGCGATTGCTTCCGGTGCGGTCTTGTGCATGAGCCTTTTGAGGACGCTCTCGTTCTTCGATCCCATAACCAGAAGATCGAAGCGCTCTCGTCTGGTGAGCCTTGCGATCTCATCACTGGGTTTGCCCACCAGTACCTGCGAGCTTGCAGATACTCCTTTGTCACGCGCAACATCGGCAACCGCATCCGCGAGTGCCTCTCCTCTCGCCATCCGGTTCTCCTTCATCTTGGCAAGCAGCGTATCCGGGGTCTTCACGACCTCACCAAGTCTTCTGCGCTGCCTTCCTGCCCCTGATGACGCGGCAGCCTCTGGCAGGTAAACGACCCGTTCCCTGACAAGCCCTTCCTCGAGGTCCACGACCTGAACCGCGGTCAGTTCCGCATCATATCCTGAAGCGATATTCGTGGCACAATCCGATATGTCGATCGGGCTGTCTGCCGAGACAAGGATCCTCTTGTACTCAGCCGTGTCGTGATTCAGGTCTTTGACGAGGAGCAGGTTGTACTTCGAAAGGTTGAAGAGTCCTGCTGCACGATCGCTGAGTCCCTGTCCTGCCATGATGCCGCCACGCGCACCCGATACCAGTATATTCGGGTTGATTTCGTGCGCCAGCCTCAAGATATCCCTCGGTCGGTCGCCGACTGCCTTCTCTCGCACATCGCGTATCTCGACATTGTGATCCGTTGCCATGTCGCTGATTCTTGCAAGCTTATCCTGGAACAGATGTCTCGCAGTTTCGGTCTTCCGATAGGAATCGAACCAGCGTGTGTTCCTGATCTCTGTCGCCACAAGCTCGGCATCCAGATGATCAGCCATGATCACAGCGTGTTTGGCTGTAGCATCCGAATCTGCCGCGCCGTCTACCAGTAGTTGTAGTCTTTTTACCATTTTAATCACCTTTGATTAACTTAAATAACTTAACTCTCCTTTACCGCAAATACCGAGCACGGTGCTCTCGTTGCGATGTCTTCTGACAGGTTTCCCGTGAGTATTCGTGAGAACCTGCCTCTGTTCTGGTAATGCGATGTTAACATTTTCAAGATTGAGCATCGTCGCCTCTGGCGATACCCGAGCACCATCAGATCAAAGTCCCCTTCCGCTGCGAACGATGGAATCTTCTCTGCCGGGCTGCCATCGAGTACCACCGACTCCGTGTGAATCCCTGCGCTCCGTGCAGGTTCGAGCAGGTCGTCGACCGCCCGCGTTACACGATTGAGGAGTGCATGTCTCTTCATGTCCACCGCAGCCTTCGAGAGCTTGACGCGCTCGCCAAGGTGGCGCCGCCCTGTTGCAGCTTCAGGAAGATACACGATGCGCTCACTTTGTACCGTATCTGTGGTGTTCATGACACTGCATCCCATGAGTTTTGCGCCATACTGCCCCGCAATCTCTGCCGCGTGCTTCGCCGTGTTGTTAGACTCAGACACAGATGTCGGCATGAGGATATTCTGGTAGAACCGGTCGTTCTCCAGTCGATCCTGCACCAGAAGCACGTTCTTCTTCGCTTCCCTGAGAACTGCTGCTCCAATATCGTTGATGGTGCCGTGCGTGTATCCGGAAGCGCCCAGGACGATCAGATCGCATCCGCTTGACTTTGTCTCTGCAAGGATATCCCGGATAGGATTTGCTGTGATCGTCTTTGCAGCATCGATCGTTACGTCACAACATGCCTGCGCCTTCTCTGCAAGGTTCTCGAGATACGTGTCCATTCCAGTCCTCACCGTCTCGATGACCTTTGACGTTCTGAACCTGCGAGTGTCGATGACCTCAACAGGCACAATCATGGCATCGCACTTCGACGCCATCTTTATTGCGTGTTTTGCCGCGACCTCAGAGGATTCTGAGCCGTCGAGCAAGAGTTGGATTCTTCTCATTTTTCGCACGTCTCCTTTTTGTTTTTTGGTTCATCAAGAGACATCCGCGCAAAGCCGATCACTTGCGCGCCTTCTCGCGCCTCTCTCGGTTCTACACTCTGTAATGTCACTTGTATATATTCGATTGATACTAAAAATCGAGAGAATGTCTTTTAGAGGACAAAGCGTGACAAAAGCCGCACATTACGGGTAGCCCGTTGATACCAAGTGCCAGATAGTGTGAATATTGCGGAATGGTTACACACTCCTGTTGGAATGGTGGGTTTCGTGCCCACTTACCATCCCACCAGCCATGGTGTATCACATATCATGGGTGCTGTGCTATCCAAAAGACTTTTTATATTACACGCCACATCTGGATTAGACAATGGTACTCAGAAAACACATCGCGCTCGAGGACGAACATCTGAGGAAGATAGAACCCCTCCTCGAAAAGCATAAGGGAAATCTCAGTGCTGCGATACGGGATGCCATCGATCTCACCGATGTCGCTCTGCAGTATTACGGCAGTGTCAAGGACGCCACGTTCTTGATCGCAACGCTCCGGGAGATCAGGGAGGATCAGGCGATCGTCCCGAAACCGATCTTCGATTACATGCTTACGCAGACAAAAGACCTTATCATCGAAAAAGATGTTCTGAATCATGTTTTTGATCCATCTGAGGTGACAACCATCTCAGAATTCGAGGAAGCGATACGAAATCTCTGCACTGGTCTCTACTGGGACGCGCTGATAAGCGTGACCGCGGATGACGATCAGAGTCCATCAAGTGTCCATGCAGAGATCAAGGGGATAGATGATGGCAAGCGGCAGTTTCTCGCAGGAATCATCGGATCATACTTGACCTCCTTCTCGCTCGGGATCACAGAGATGCGCTCGCACCTCGATACGCTCAAGATCGATTTTGAACAGAGAGCAAGCCCGAATGAAGCGTATAACGATCTCCTGAAGAATGTTGGTTGTATGCAGGAGACGGTTAAGGAACTTCATGCAAAACCGGAATTCTGGAGATCATTGATCCACGAGTACAGCGCGGCAAACTATGAGATCGTTGCGCTGCACCGGAAGTTCTACGAGGATCTCCTGATCGGCAAGGTGCCAAGAGCGATCATGACATCCGAATGCCTCTGCGAGAAGTTGTCAGAGGATGTACCGTTGCAGGAGGTGCTCCTCGACCTAAAGGGCGTCGCTGAGACCTCACGCATCGTCAACCGGATGGATATCGATGGGGAGGATATAACGATACATCATGGCTACCGGAGTATGCGCGCGGTGGACAAATTAAAGAACATCTTTTTGTGCATGCTCGAATCGGCAGGACTCAATTACGATTACCAGATCACCAGTAATGTGATTGCACTGAAACACCAACCAGAGGTCGAGAAAAAGATCAAGGAACTGCTCGAGTATGTGGGGGTCAAGGATGTCTTCGATGAGCCGCTACGCGAACTTTCAACGTTTCTGAAGGAGAGAAATATCAACTCTGACCGGCACATGCGAGTCTTTGGAAGAAGGATTGGCAGGCAGGTCATACATAACTATGCGAAGCAGTATGGCGAGGTCTGGACTGCTGATAAGTTTAAGGATGCGCTTGCACGGATCGATAAGATACCAGGGCGCGAGTCAGAGTGGGATGTGAGGGGCAGTACCGCGCATTACACGGTAAACAGATGCCCACTTGCAGATGATGTCGAGGCGTGTCATGTCTGCAGGGGAATCTTCCGGGGTGCGATGCACTGTGCTTTCCGGGGCATGGCTGAACTTGAGGTCAGGAAGCTCTTGAGCCACGGCGACGAGTACTGCGAGGTCTATGTGCACGGGATCGAGTGAGCCGCATGCGTGAAGACCGTACGATCTGAGCAGCACTTCCCATACGCGTCTTATGGGCCAATCGAAAACGGTGGGCGAGATCCTCTCACTCAGGAATAAACAGGCAGGTCAACTCATGAGATACAGGCACAACACCGGACAGAATAAAACGATTGCAAATGCTACATCCGACACGCTTACTCGTGCGCACGCGCTTGTGGCGTCCGTCTGCGCCGCGGCAGCAGCGGGCGGACATGATTGGAAACAGGGGCGTGGGATGATGAAAGTTAGTAGAAGCATCCGGAAAGAGTGCAACAGCATGATCTTAATCGCTTTTGCTGCTGCAATGCTTGCGGTTTGCATCTCGCCTGCTCTGGCATCGGCAACATACATCCCGCCAGACCCCACAAACCTTACGAACACCACATGCCGCGACTGGGTGAACTATACATGGCAGGCAGGGCCAGGAGGACAGGGCGATAGCGGGATAGCAAGCGGTCTTCTCGATGTCGGAGATAACTCAACACTGGCGGTCTTTGACACGGGCAACGTCACAGACTCATACAACGTCAGCGTAAACGATGTCTGGTACAACGGCACCACAAACACATCCATAAATGAGACCGTCAATCCAGGCAGATGGGTAAACATCACGGTATGGGCGTGGAACGCATCCGGCACCGGAACGCTCTCGGCAGGTTGCGTCAGCGATGACCGGCAGGCACTGGAAGGACTCGAGGGTACCTTCGGACTCGTCGGTTCAATACCAACCGGCGGCGGAGGCGGCACATATCCGCCGGGATGGTTCGAGACCCCAACACCGACTGTGACCGCAACGAAAACACCGGCAGCACCGACGACAGCAACCGCGACAGTTGCGCCGCCGGGCGAGCGCGTGACGCCGACTCCTGCGCCGACAATGGCGAAACCCGCGGCGGCAAAGACGGCTGCACCGGCGGCAGAAGGCACGACGGCAGGGACGGCGAAGAAAGATGCGCCCGGGTTCACAGCGGTCTTTGTGATTGCAGGGATGCTTGCCGCGATGTATGCGGTGATGCGGCGCAGAGAGTAGACGGTATGGTGCAGGCGATGGCGAACGAAGGGAGCGATCCCTCCACTTTTGTTTTTCATTTTTCCGGTCTTATGGCAGGCGTTGCAATGTGACAGTCCTGCTGCAAGACATCAGTCAAGTACGCGATACACCAGCGCCCGAACCGACCCCACCATCACAGATATATATCCTCCTGCCAACAAGAGATGTGATGACCAATGACTATGACGTAGTGATCATCGGCGCAGGTCCCGCTGGCATGTTCGCAGCAGACGAACTGGCGGATTCCGATCTTCGTGTGCTGGTGATCGACAGCGGGCAGGATATCAATGAGCGCGCTTGTCCGATGAAACGAAGCAGCGTGTGCATGCACTGCACGCCATGTGCCATTATGTCCGGAGTCGGTGGCGCGGGAACGTTCTCTGACGGCACGCTGAATCTGCGTCCTGATATTGGAGGGGATCTCGCCATACTGACCGGCAGCAAGGAATCGGCATGGGAGGTCGTCCGTCATGTGGATGAGGTTTTTCTCAAATATGGAGCGCCCGATGCGATCAGCGATCCGAATGTGGCGGTTGTGGAGCGGCTGAAGCGACGTGCTGCATCGGTTGGGGCGCGATTCATCAACATACCGCAGCGGCACATCGGATCAGATAATGCTCCGATCGTCATCAGAAACTTCAAGGAGAGTCTTGTAGAGCGGGGGATCGAGTTTCTGTTGAATACCGAT
>JAUVWP010000058.1 GCA_030604085.1 Methanosarcinales archaeon
ATCGGTTGGGGCGCGATTCATCAACATACCGCAGCGGCACATCGGATCAGATAATGCTCCGATCGTCATCAGAAACTTCAAGGAGAGTCTTGTAGAGCGGGGGATCGAGTTTCTGTTGAATACCGATATCTCTGACCTTATCATCAGCGATAACGAATGCAAGGGAGTTGTTCTCGGTGGCGGCAGGACTATCACGGCAGGACACGTGATCGCAGCACCCGGGAGGATCGGTGCAAACTGGGTGGATGAGATGGTTGATAAGCACGGGATCGTTGCCAGTTACGGAAGCATCGATGTTGGTGTGCGTGTTGAGGTGCCCGCGATCATCATGGATCCGGTCACACGCATAAACCGCGATCCAAAGTTCCACATCCATACCAAGAGGTATGACGACTTTGTAAGGACGTTCTGCACAAACGCAAACGGTTTTGTCGTCAAAGAGGAGTATCCCGGATTCATAGCCATGAACGGGCACTCTATGAAGAACAAACAATCTGAAAATACGAATTTCGCATTCCTTGTCAGGATCAGTCTCACACACCCAATCGAGAATACGACTAGATACGGCATCTCGATCTCGAAACTCGCAACCACCATCGGAGGTGGAAAGCCGGTACTCCAGCGCATGGGTAATCTCAGGAGGGGCAGGAGATCGACTGAGGATAGGATTTTGCGAAATCAGGTCGTAAACACGCTCAAGGACGTGACCCCCGGCGATATCTCGATGGCGCTTCCTCATAGGATCGTGATGGATATCATCGAAGGGCTTGAGGTACTAAACGAGATCATACCCGGGGTAGCGTCCGATTCAACGCTTCTGTACGCGCCAGAGATCAAGTTCTATGCGATGGAGATCGATGTTGACCGGAATATGGAGACCAGTGTCAAAAATCTCTTTGCCGCAGGCGATGGCACCGGGCTTTCAAGAGACATCGTAAATGCCGCAGCAACCGGGGTGCTTGTTGGAAGAGGAGTTCTGCGGGCGGAGTAGGTTATAAACGCGGGCAGTTATCAGAGACCTGAGAAGAGAGGTGTAAACAATTGAGATCATTCACAGACCGGGTTTCAGAGATCGACATCTCCGGCATCCGGAAGATGTTTGAGGCGGCAGGCACAGACAGCATCAATCTTGGACTCGGTGAGCCGGACTTCCCGACACCGGGTCATATCTGCGATGCTGCGATAGACGCAATCAGGAGCGGTCATACCAAATACACGCCGGGAGCGGGCATCCCAGAACTTAGAAACGTGCTCTCTGAAAAGTTCCTGCGTGACAACAACATCTCTGTCAGCCCTGATGAGGTCATGGTAACCTCTGGCGCAAGCGAGGCGCTCCACATAGCCATGCAAGCACTGGTTGAGCCGGGGGATGATGTTCTGGTCCCGGATCCGGGTTTTGTCTCGTACAGCGCGCTTTCACAGATCGCAGGTGGCAGGGTGATCGGCGTTCCGCTCGTTGATCTCGTTCTCGATCCCGATGTAGTGGCTGAGCACATCACACAAAATACGAAGGTTCTCATTGTGAACTCGCCGTCAAACCCGTGCGGATCGGTCCAGTCGCGAAAGGAGATACAGGCACTTTCCGAACTAGCCGAGGATTACGATTTCACGATTCTATCTGACGAGGTCTATGAGTTTTTCATCTACGAAGGCGAGCACGCAAGTCCTGCAGAGTTCACAGACAATGCGGTCACAGTAAACGCTGCATCAAAGACGTATTCCATGACCGGCTGGCGCCTCGGGTACCTTGCAGCGAGGATGGGATACATCGAGCAGTTTCACAAGGTGCACCAGTATGTGCAGGCATGTGCGAACTCAGTAGCACAAGCAGCAGCGCTTGCGGCAATCACAGGTTCACAGGACTGTGTGGGGGATATGCGAAAGGCGTTTAAGGCGAGGCGGGACATCTTGCTGAAAGGACTTCGTGAGATGGGCGTCGAGTGCCCGACCCCTGCTGGCGCGTTCTATGCTTTCCCGCGGGTCGGCGATGGCGATCGCATTGCTTCGGAACTTGCTGACAGGGGCGTGATCACGGTACCGGGATCCGCATTCGGCGAGCACGCCAGAGATCACATCCGGATATCGTACGCGACGAGTGAATCAAATATCGTGCGTGCGCTCGAGAGAATGCGCGACTTTTTTATGTGAATTCCACGCGGGTGATGTGTGGTGCGTGTTTGAGCATACTCGAAGCATATACTCGATTAACTTGTGGATAAAATCAGTGCAATTTGTGTAAATCAGTGGTGGATAGGGTTTTTAGCCACAGATTAACACTGATTACACAGATTACCGGTCTTTTGTACCGTTAGCCCCCTTTTAAAACTCCGCATGATACTATACATGTACATATAACCTCCCTCCTGATGGATATTATGACACGGACTCTGTTATTTCCATTAACTATCCCGGATTGGTGCACTACTCGTTTCACGGTTAATTCCGATAGCGCAGCAACTTACTCGGGACACGTGCGCGTGTTTTACAGGTGTAGTGTTAAACCCATTGGAATCGATGGAGATTACGTTATTTTACATTTAACTGGATTGCAACTATGGCAATCTCAAACAAACTTTAAATAGTTGTTAGTACCAGATACTGATGTAAATGCTACGAATGTACTTTTGCAATGAGCATGGGATGAAGAGGTATTTGTTTGAGTGAAAAGATGTATAAATTCATGAAGTCGATCATTGTAACGATTTTTGGTCTGATATGGAAGTATTATTGTGCTCATCGTAAATATTTTAGAATTACATGAGTAATCCATCCAAAAAAGTTATATACAGCCAATCACATATTCACAGTTGTCAACAATTCGTGCAGTTCTGTGATCACCGGATCACAGTTGCAGAACCAGACATCTGAGGGGATGGATGGTGACATCATCGAGGAAAAAAACATGAGGTCCCGGCTTGAAATCACGACCGATAGAGATGGACGGTACACGACCCAGCCAAGCGGTGACGGCTGGGTGGATGCACTGATCCGTTTCGTAGGTTCGGTATCGGCACGTGTTTCTGAGTCAGATGACCCGCCCTACATCATGTCCCGACTAAAGATCACGACCGACAGCGGTAACGATGTCACGGAGTGGGAAGGCGATGACTGGGCAGGTGCTATGATTCAGTACATCAAAGACTTTTCAGCCGGGACCGAAAACAAACCAGCGATCGCAGCCGATCAGCGATCTGTCGCTCATACCCCATTGTCCGCACCGCTATCGGTCAGGGAACGCCTCGAATCGTTCTTGAAATATGAGTATCCTCATGTGTGGTTCACATCCTCAGACGTGAAGAAGCATTACGGGCGCATCTACGACCAGATCAATCTGAGCACGGTCTCCACGTATCTTGCAAGGATGTATAACCGCGAGCTACTTGAACGGCGTGGAAACCGGATGCAGCGGGAGTATCGGGTGCAGGAGTCTGAGATACCGGAGCTGACTCTACCGATCATGCAGAACGCCAACTGATCCGAAGGGTTGGCGCGTATCAATCTATTTTGTTTGACTATCACGTTTCACAAACGAAAGGTACTTAAGCGGGATGTGTGAATCAAGATTAGTTCAGTTCAACAGAGGCAATATAATGAAAAAAACAGCAATCCTGATAATGATAATGCTTTGCAGTGTTATCGCGCTCGGATGTGTAGGTACGGATACCGACACGACGACAGACGGCAGTGCCGATGGCGGCGACACTCCGGAAGTGCATAGCGGGACGCTCACGGTATTCCACGCGGGAAGTCTTTCGATTCCGTTTGCAAAACTCGAGGAGGTCTTTGAGGCAGCACATCCGGGTATCGATGTGCAGTGCGAGGCAGCCGGCAGCGCGGCTACCATCAGGAAGGTGACAGAACTTCACAAAGAGGCGGATATTGTTGCATCTGCTGATTATTCGCTGATTCCGAGCATGATGTATCCCGAGTACGCTGACTGGTATCTCCAGTTTGCAAGAAACCAGATCGTGCTTGCGTATACCGATAAGAGCAGGTACGCTGACGAGATCAATGCCGATAACTGGTACGAGATCCTGAGGAGGGATGATGTCAGGTTCGGGTTCTCGAATCCAAACGATGATCCGTGTGGATACCGGTCACAGATGACGATCCTGCTTGCAGAGGCGCACTACGGCGATGATATGATCTATGAGGACCTGATCGAGGCGAATTCTGCGATGGCGATGGTTTATGACGCGGCAAACGGTACGTACACTCTTCACATGCCAGCATCCGAGAGCATCGATCCGTCTGCGAAACTGATGGTCCGGAGCATGGAGATGGAACTTATCGCGGGTCTTGATGCGCAGGAGATCGACTACTATTTCATCTACAGAAGCGTTGCAGAGCAGCATGGTCAGTTGTTTTTGGAACTGCCAGTAGAGATTGATCTCTCCAGCGTCACGTATGCGGATACGTACAAAACGGTTCAGGTCGTGCAGGCAAACGGCAATCTTGTTACCGGAAAGCCGGTCGTATACGGGATCACAGTTCCAAAGAATGCGCGGGATCCTGAGATGGGGCTCGAGTTTGTGAAACTGGTGGTCAGCCCGGAAGGGCAGCAGATATTTGTCGATCTCGGGCAGCCGCCGATCGTGCCTGCTGTTGGGAGCGGAGAGGTGCCGGAAGAGGTACGGGGGATGGTGGAGATGGGGTGAAGAGCTTCTGCTTTTGCAAGAAGGTTTTATGTGAAATGAGTTCTAACGCATGGTGTATGGAGCACCGAGAACTCCATTACGAACAGCAGCAGTTTCACTAACTGTCGGCTGTGGCAGAAGCTATCAGTCTATGAGGAGGTAAAATATGATGTACCCACGTATTTCAATCAATCCAAATGTTTGCCATGGGCAAGCGTGCATCAAAGGAACCCGCATCCCGGTCCATCAGATCATACACATGCTTGCCAATGGAGACACAATCGAAGAGCTCCTGACAGAGTACCCTTCACTTGAACTGGAGGATATTCTTACCTGCCTTGACTATGCAGCATCACTGGCTGAAGAGCAAGTTACGCCCATTGAGGCATTGGCGAGTACAGCATGAAGATCTTCGTGGACGAAAACATACCGTTGATGACCGTTCGGGCGCTGCGTGAGATGGGGCACGACGTGCGAGACATTCGTGGCACAGCGGATGAGGGTATGACCGATGATGCTCTCTGGGAACTGGTAGAGCGAGAGGGGCGGTTATTGATCACGACAGCCAGACGGATTCGAAGTTCGGTTATCTCGCACACATTATGTTATGTGACACCGCGTCTAAACAAAAGGAGGTACTGCAATTAATGGAGGAAACAGATGCAGAACTACACTCATCTCCAAGAAACCATATCGAAACTATTCGTAGAAATGGACTATATTGCCATAGCTACAATCACAATCTCATTAATCGCTCTTATAATCGCAATAGCAAGTTATTCAAGAACAAAAAAATTCCAGGATTATGAGTATTCGCCAAGAATCCAGATATTGGACGAGCGTATTACGTGTGGCAGTCCATCATTAAATGATATACCGGCTCTATCGTATCGAGCCGAAATTGAAAACCGCGGATCAAAATCCATCAAAGTAGACGGTTTATACTTGGACTATGGAGACAAAGTCGATTCAAATAAACGCATGAGGCGCCACATAGCCGGGGAGATGTATTTGAATTCAGACCAAAGGCACGAATTCAATATCGAAATATCATGGGCAGATGTGGAACAAATGAAAAAGCACTTTAATATTAACCAATGCTTTTTTTTCTTTAGATTTGTATACCATACTCCTGATGGTTCAATCCAAGAAAACATTCGACCGCTTGTTGATGCAAGAACAGTGATTATCCCAAAAGGTGGTTGCTTAACTTAAAAAGTAACAGCTCTCTGCTGAAACCATTGTGCATATAACGCCCGTGCACCGGATGGGATTTGTTGCATTACACCACAAACCAACCACTCCCCAAATTTGACCAACCACAAAAACGGTGACCCACAATGCAAACCCTGACCCCAAAACACGACCGCCTGCTCATCGTCTTCCTATTACTCGGTCTCGTGATTCTCGCATTCATACTGACCCCGCTCCTCCACATGGTCTTCGGGCAACTCATCTCCAACCGTTCGGGCTTGATCGAGGCGGTCAACGATTCCGCGGTAATAAAATCCATCCTCCTGACGATGTACACGGCACTTACTGCAACCGCAATAGCATTCGTATTCGGCGTGCCGCTTGCATACTTCCTTGCAAGACGCGACTTTCCGGGTAAGGGAATCGTCGAGAGCGTCATCGATATCCCGATCATCATCCCGCACACGGTGGCAGGTATTGCGCTTCTCACAGTCTTTGGGGCGCATGGAATGATCGGCGATCCCTTGTCGTCGATTGTCCGGTTCAGGGATGCGCTCCCCGGAGTCGTGGTTGCGATGCTCTTTGTCTCTGTGCCGTTCCTGATCAATTCGGCGCGGGAGGGGTTCCAGAGCGTTGACCCGCGCCTCGAGAACGTTGCCAGATCGCTTGGAGCCTCGTCATGGGACGCATTCCAGCGGGTCACGGTTCCGCTCTCTGCACGGCACATCCTTGTCGGCTCGATTCTATGCTGGGCGCGGGCGATGAGCGAGTTCGGAGCCGTCATCGTGATCGCATACTACCCGATGATTGCGCCGACACTGATCTACGAGCGCTACATCTCGTACGGGCTTTCTGCGTCGAGTCCGGTCGCGGTTCTGCTGATCGTGATCTGTCTTGTCGTGTTTATCGTGCTGCGGATGATCTCCGCGGGATGGAGGCGGTATGATCGGGATTAACAACCTATCGAGAAACTGGAAGGAGTTTTCACTCAACATCGATCTGCATATTGAAGAGGGGGAGTACTTCGTAATCTTGGGACCGACCGCCTCCGGAAAGACCCTGCTGCTCGAGTTGATCGCGGGTTTTTACCATCCTGACAGCGGCAGCATCATGATCGGTAAAACAGACGTTGCCGACCTCCTGCCAGAACAGCGGAAGATCGGATTTGTTTATCAGGATTATTCGATTTTCCCGCATTTAAACGTGGAAGAGAATATAGAATTCGGATTAAAACTCAAAAAAACCCCTCGCGATGAGCGAAGAAGAAGAGTACAGGAGATCATGGATCTCCTCGGCATATCCCACCTCTCGCACCGTTATTCGCTGACACTCTCAGGCGGAGAGCAGCAGCGGGTTTCACTTGCGCGGGCAATCATTGTGGACCCTGAGATCCTCCTCCTTGACGAACCGCTCTCTGCGCTTGACAACCAGACGCAGAACATGCTTCGGGACGAGCTAAAGAGGATCCACCACGAGGCAGGGCTCACGACGATCCATGTCACGCATGACCAGACCGAGGCTGCGATGCTTGCTGACCGGATCGCTGTGATGATCCGGGGGCAGATCGTGCAAGTAGGAGCGCCTGAGGAGATATTCAATTCGCCCGCGAATGCCGAGATCGCTGAGTTTGTCGGCACCGAGAACATTCTTGCAGGGATCGTCGCTTCAAACGAGGGCGGGCTTACCACGATCGAGGTTGGGGCGCATGTTGTGGAGGCGGTTTCCGGTTACAGCGCGGGCGAACACGTGCGCGTCTGCCTGCGTCCCGAGGATGTTGCAGTGTCTGTCGGGACTATGGCTTTCCAGACCCGGCACGGGGACCGTGATCACCGCGAGAGCAGTGTGAGAAACGCATTTCACGGGACGGTTACGCAGATGACGCCGTACGGAGCGCTGACACGCGTCAAGATCGACTGCGGGGTCGTCATCGTTGCGCTGATCACGAAGCAATCCGCAGCAGCGATGGGGCTTACTATGGGCAGCCCGGTCTGCGTGTCGTTTAAGGCGGCTGCTGTGCACGTGATCGGGTGAGGGGGCAGATATTGGATGACCGTGGAAACCGCGGAACTCTCTGCACGGTCTGATGCTCGGTTATATTACATGCAAGACCTTGGTGCAGCCGGATCGGATGTGATGGTGACCAACATCTTTTTGATCAGGGCGCAGCCATAGATAAGTTTGCCATACCTGGGACGGGATGCCATAATGTCCTTCGCAGTATCGGAAAGATAGAAGATGGAAAGAGAGAAGATGACGCCAGCGATCCACCTGATGGATGTTAGAGCAAAACGAGTGGACCAGAGGGTTTGGAACAGCGATCTCGGGCGATTGAGCGCAGGAAAAGTTGCAGCGAGGGCTATCGATGAGCAGACCGGATGATACACAGGACTACACACCAGGCGAGAGTATCGAGTGGTCTGAGAAGTACAGGCCAAAAACACTCGCCAGAATCGCAGGCAACAACAAACCAGTGAGCGACCTCTGCGCGTGGGCTAAAGCGTGGAAACACGGAATGCCTGACAAGAAAGCGGTAATCCTTTATGGAAAGCCGGGAATTGGCAAAACAACGGCAGCTTATGCACTTGCGCATGATTTTAACTGGGAGGTGATCGAACTGAACGCGAGCGACCAGCGGACCGCGGCTGCGATCCAGAAGGTCGCTGGATCCGCCTCCAGGACGGCAGCGCTCTGCGGCGGCATCAGGTTGATCGTGCTCGATGAGGCAGACAACATCCATGGCAATGCCGACCGGGGCGGAGCGCAGGCGCTTGCCAAAATCATCAAAGACACATCGCAGCCGATTCTTCTGACGGCAAACGATTTGTACGGGGTTTCGCCGAGCATCAAGAACCTGTGCCTGCCAATCGCCTTTCGTTCGATGCAGAGCAGGTCGCTAATCCCGGTGCTCAATAAGATATGCCAGAATGAGGAGATCTCCTGCGATATCGATGTTCTTCAGAAGATCGCAGAGACTGCGCATGGTGATGTTCGGAGCGCGATCAACGATCTGCAAGCAGTGGCGCAGGGGAAAAGCAAATTACACGTCGAAGACGTGGTTACATCTTCACGAGATCCAAGAGACACGATATTTGATGCATTAAAGAAGATATTCAAGGGAAAGGACATCAAAGAGGCGTTGAATGCAACGTACAACATAGATGAGACCCCGGATGACCTCATCCAGTGGATCGATGAGAACCTGCCTGCACAGTATCGCGGCGCCGACATGGCACGCGGCTTTGCCATGCTTTCACGTGCCGATCTATTTCTCGGCAGGGTCCAGCTCCGCCAGAACTACCGGATGTGGCGGTATGCAGGCGCGATTATGTCATCTGGTGTTGCGGCCGCAAAATCCCGCGAATACCCGGGAGCGCGGTTCATGCCGCCATCGCGGTGGCGCAGACTCAGGAGCACCCGAACGAGCCGCCAGATAAGGGACGCGGTATCGGAAAAGATCGGTCTGATGTGCTACGTCTCCCAGAAATACGCACGGTTAAACGTCCTTCCGTTCATCAGGATCTTGTTTTCCAATAGCGATTATGCGGTGCCTCTTGCGGCACGGATGAATCTCGACCTTGATGAGATTGCATACATAACCGGCAGCAAGAAGGGCACAAAGAAGGTGAAGACGATCCACCAGGAAGCGCGGGAGATGGCCGAAAGCGAGACGTCAGAGCACATCGAGACGTTCGGCAGACTTGGCGCTTACAGGGAGGGATCCGAAGAGGTGGCTGGAGCGGTGCGGGCGGAGGTTCATATGCAGCCCCAAAAGCCTCGTAAGGAGCCAAAAAAAGAAGAAAAAGAAGAAAAAAAAGAGAAGAAGCCGCAGACCACTCTCTTCGATTTCTGATCTGCGAAAAAATGTAAAAAGGTCAGAGCATCTTCACAACCCATTGACCGGGATTGTGAACGAGAATGTGCTGCCTCTTCCTTCCTTACTTTCTGCCCAGATTCTCCCGCCGTGCATCTCGATAATCTCCTTTGCCATCGGGAGCCCGAGACCGGTCCCACTCGACGCGGTATCCACCTTATAGAACCGATCGAATATCTTATCGATCGCATTCTCAGGAATTCCTATGCCTGTGTCCGAGACAGATGTCAGCAACTCGCCGTCCTTGGCATGCGCGGCTACTGAGATACGCCCTTCTGACGTGAATTTTATTGCATTGATAAGGATGTTTGCAAAGACGCGGGTCAGTCTATCGCGATCACCGCTGATCACCGGAAGATCCTCCGGTACATCCATGGTAAGCGTGGATCCTTTGAGTTCGACCGTCTGCTGCATCCGGTCAGTCACATCGTGTATGATGCCGCCAAACGAAATCTCCTCTTTTTTAAGTGCAATATCCCCGGTCTCGATATTTGCGAGTTCGATAATATCGATGATCATCCGTGTGATGCGGTTTATCTCCTGCTTTACGGCATACAGACTGTCCTTCTGCTGTTTCGTTATCTTGCCGAGATGCTGATCCAGAAGTAGTTCCACATGCCCATCGATCGATGTCAGCGGGATGCGCAGTTCCTCAACAGTTCTTGTAAAGAACTCGTTTCTCCCCCTTTCTGCCTCCTTTAGTTCGCTATTTTCGGAAATCAGTCTGGCTTCTTCGTCGGGAGCACGCCGTTCCACGTTAAGTCCCGCATAACTGATCAGAATCAGCGTAACCAGCCATATCCCGAGCTGCACCATCGTATCCTGTATAGCGATGGTACTTGCAACCGCAATGGCTATCATACCAACGAGTGTGAATATTAGTCCTGTGCGTGTGATGTTGTGCATTGATTACCACCTTATCATATTGTTAGAATACTGATTCAAGTCCAGTTATACCTATCGTACTTGGGCGGTGCAGCTGTAAGCAGCCCGGGGCGGTTGGCTTCTATAATTACTCGCCGATCCGGCTCACCATCTTAACCGCAGCTTCGACCGCACGTTTCGCATAATCCACACGCTGATGCGCCTCCATGCGGATCATCTTTGGACCTGATATGCCAAGCGTGACCGGCTTTCCGGATTCGAGTGAGAGGTCCATGATCTTCCTTGCTGCATGTTGCACCACGATCTCATCGTGCCCGGTTGCACCTTCGATCACACAACCGATCGTCACCACCGCATCGATCCCCTCGTCAGATACGAGTTTCTTGATCGCAAGCGGCATGTCATACACGCCAGGAACCATGACAGTCTCAACGACCTCCGCACCAAGAAACGTTGCGTGTTCTCGTCCAAGGAGTTCCATCTGGTATGTCAAGTCACGATTGAACTCAGATACTACAAATCCCAATCGAATAGCCATATATGTCAATCTCCATCTAAAGGTTTAAAAATAAGAAATGGAATTCGAGACGGTATATTTTGAGGGGATGGATGGCTGAATGAATTCAAACAACCTGTAACCGATTTCCCGAATTCCATGATTATAGTTGGATCGAATGGTAGATAAATGTTAGGGTTCGCGACAGTATCTCCGAACCGAAACTGCGTAATGAAACCTGAGTGAACTCAATTACACATTATTCCGAAATTTTTATCATGTATGGCAAACCACCATATAATGATGGACGATCTCGATTGCTCGATTCTCTGTCACCTCTGCAAGAACAGCAGGGCAAGTACCACAGAGATCGCGCAGAAACTGGGGGTTGCACCTTCGACGGTGCATAATCGAATCAATCGACTGAAAGAGTCAGGAATCATCGAGCGGTTCACAGTCATCCTCGACCCGACGGCTGTCGGGCAGAACGTCACAGCATACATCGGGATTAATATCGAATCCACGAAGAGGATCGCGGTCATCAACCAGTTGCAAAAGATCGATGATGTTGTCGAGATATACGAACTGCTTGAGCCGTACGACCTGTTCATCAAGGTGCGCACCCATGACATCAGTTCGCTTAAGGAGCATGTGCTACATGCGATCAACGATCTCAACGGAGTTCTGGATTCGAGCACCATCCTGACCACGAAACGGCATAAGGAGACATATTCAACCATCATAAAGGGGGGTTAACATGATCACAACAATCGAGGCAATACTGGCAGCAACCGTGTATCTGCTCGGGGGCGCGTTTATACTGTTCATATACGAGGCTTACACCCATACGCACCAGAAAAACCTTCTGATGCTTTCCATTGGAATGTTCATCTTCATATTCGGTAGCAATTTCGACATATTTGCCGGACTGGTGCTATCTGACTATATCGAGGAACCGATGGCACGCACAATCGCATTACTGATCGAAATACCGGGTATTCTGGTTATGCTGTACTCGGCTATCAGGTCCTGACCATCATGGGTGGCGATTATCACAAACCGGATCGGTACTCGGCGTTTGCCAGAAACTGGAAACTGATCGGGATAACATCCAGGAAAAAATGGCAGAAGAGCAGTATTCAGGATAAGGTACTCTGGCGCGTACTCGAAAGGATCAGTAAGTCAGAGCAAGGGGACGCAATCATCCGTCATGCCTGCTATGAAGCCGGACTGCTGGATGGGGAGATGCTGCAGAGCGAGCTTGGTGGTGCGACTGCGACACCATTGGCAACGATCGAACTGATGTGCCTGCTCTCTGGCACACATGCTGAACTGCGCAAAATAAATGGAGATCCTGTGTTGAGACTCATAGACTGCCCCTACTCTGATGTGCTTGCAGGTCTGTGCTCGCCTAATACCATCTGCGAGTGCCATCTTGCAGGCACGGTACATGCAATCGACCGCAAATCTGCGATCAACCGGCGAAAGAAGATGTGTACAGGCGATCCGTACTGCGAGTTTGTGATTGAGTGAACCTTCGATTCCGCATTCGGGTTTGCATAGAATCTTAAAGTATGACTGGTGGGTGGTGGTCTTAACTGCCGGAAGAAGTAGTTCAAATATCGAATACGCTGGAAACCGC
>JAUVWP010000056.1 GCA_030604085.1 Methanosarcinales archaeon
AAGGAGGGTGCTTGAGAAGCTCGGGCTCTCCAGCTAGATCAGGATAATCCGCGGAAACCATCAGACGCTGCCACTTGCAGAGGTGCCAGAACTGATCATGGTAGCTGCCCAGGCTGAACCCAAGAAGGAGATATTCGATCATCTGGCAGGCGTGCTTCCTGCAGGAACAAAGATATCCTACCGCACATACGAAAAGGGGCTCAGACGGATGCTCGACACGTTTTATCGCTATGAGTTGCCAGAACAGCTCAGGGAATGCTTAAGGATCCCTCCGGAGCCGCCTGCCAACAACACCAGCGTGTTTCTGGTACATGCCGGGTAACTTGTGGCAGGAACCATAAGATTATACAGTCTGCGGAGAAGCGGCGCAGCCATCTCCACAAGATTTCTGTGTTAATCTTGTGGTTTTATATGCGGATATCCACACGATACTCGAGTAAGTACTGTTTCTGACCGTTGCCGATTGAATCATCGGTATCCGGTCACCATTTCTCCCCGAGCGCCATGAAAAGCGACGGGTTATTCACAATGTTATATGAGATCGATCTGTTTTTATTTTCAAATTCCCTAAGTCTTTCAAGGCGATTCACTGATATATTCGTTAGTCCGACTCCACTGAATAGGTTAACCACATCATCCGGATCGCTTCCACTGAAAAATGGCAATTGATCCTTTATTTTGGAGTAGTAACTCGTGAACGCCAGCGGGTTTCGTCTTTCAGTGACAAAAGCAACCAATCTACCAAGAAATCTCCGCAAACACATCTCCTTCGCAGAATCGTGCCACTTCCCGTCGATCAGCACGAGCTTGCCGCCCGACTTCACAACGCGACTCCACTCGTCGACAGCAGCCATTGGATCTGGCATCGTCCAGAGGAGATTCCTGTTTACCACGATATCAAACGTCTCGTCTTCGAAAGGCAACTTTTCCGCATCGCCATGCATGAAATCAACAGATAGGCGCATCTTGTCGGCATTCTGACGCGATTTTTCCAACATGCATTTGGATATGTCAATCCCGGTCACGTTGTGTTTCATCTCCGCAAGAAGCAGAGCCAGAAAGCCAGTACCAGTCCCGACATCCAGAATGCGGAGGTTTTCATTTGTTCTGATTGTACTTTTAAGCAAAGTCTTCCAGAGACGCTCTGCCTCACTCTGTGACTTATAGATATCGATGCTGTAAGTCTGGCTCCGCCCATCCCAGTACGATCTGACAACACTTTTCACATTCATTGGTAAACTCCTCTTGAATTATGATATTATTTACTTGTTTGTTATGAGTTATTATTAATAACTATTAAGAGGTACTTAAAACTTTTGATCAAGTGAGATATCGCCGCAGATCGAATCCTTTTTACACTTGCCAAACAATCACATCCATAATGTCTCGTGTGAACATGCTCCATAAGCCCGGATTGTCGATCGATTGCGATTACGACGAGGTGCTGAAACTGGACGCCACAGGACCGCTCGCTCCGATGTGCATGCCGTTTATCAAGAAGATAAACGATCGATTGATGCGGGAGAAGCCGGCACGGGTCGATCAGGATCAGGTCATCGCATCCACATGGCTGCCGCCGATTCCAGGAGGCGCGTTCAAGCGGCTGATCCGTGCCGAGGCAAGCATCTCTTTTGGAAAATACGTTCCTGAAACTGTTTCTTTCGAGATTACACGCAAGTGCGGATGCGACTGTGCGCACTGCGCGATGAGCGACGGAGAATACGAACTGACCACCGATGAGATCAAGAATGTGATCGATCAGGCACTGGAGATGGGGACGTTTATCATCACGTTCACAGAGGGCGACCCGCTGCTCAGGAGCGATCTCTTCGAGTTGATCGAGTACATCGACCACGACCGTGCGATCGTAAACATATTCACGCCGGGTCTTGAGATGACGCCTGATAACGCTTCCCGGCTTAAGGAAAGTGGCATCCACAACCTCCTGATCAGCATATACAACACCGATCCTGCAAAGCATGACGCTGTAAGGCGGGTCGATGGCGCGTTTGATAAGGCGGTCGGTGCTATCAGATGCGGGCTTGATGCAGGATTGCTCGTCACGATGGCGACGCATGTATCGCACGACCGGATGCCTGAACTCCCGCGCCTCTACGAGTTTGCGTCCGACCTTGGCGTGCATGAGTTCTCGATCTGGGAGTCGATGGGCGGAGGTCTCACCGAAGAGGATCGAAGGGAGATACTTGAGATATACCACAGCGTCAACAGGCGCCCGGGCGGTCCGCGGATCTTTGCGAACACGTATTTTGAGGGCGAGATGCTCGGATGCCTTGCAGGGCAGCGGTGGGCGCACATCTGTGTGGACGGCTCGGTTAAGGCAAGCCCGTACATGTCCCAATCCTTCGGAAACGTTCTTGATACGCCACTTAAGGAGATATGGGGGAAAATCAGGGCGGATAAGAGGTTCTCCGGGAAGAAGGGGATTTGTGCGGGGGACGACCCGGTCTGAGCAGGACACCTCGTACCATGCGAAAAGGTTATTATAGTTGAAAAGTATTACCAACGGATCAATAAACTTATCGATGCGGCTTATGGGATTTGAATGTTTCAGTTCTGTGTTCGCTTTTTAAGTTGGTTGGTTTGAACTAAGAAGGAGAACCAAAATTGTTTAAACAAGAAACATACGATGCGCCAGTTACCGAAGGCGAGTCCTACGATGTTACCATAGAGGATCTTGCCAGAGAAGGAGACGGAGTGGCGCGTATAGAGGGCTTTGTGATCTTTGTTCCCGGCACAAAAGTCGGAGACAGTGTTAAGATCAAAGTCGAGAAGGTCATGAGACGGTTTGCGATCGCAGCTGTAGAAGACTGATTTAAGACGTTTTGGTTCCGGGTGCGTATCTTGTGTCGCTGAACATTTCGGTTCAGTGATGCGGCGACCGCATCCGGAACACTTTTTTTGTGGTGATTTTGACGTAACGGCGGTCACCGCTTCTGTAAGTTTAGTTTTCATCCCATTAATGAGCATTGTCTGAAAATCGGGGTGTTTTATCGCCGCGGAGGGTGCAGAGTTTCAAGACTGATTCGATCCTCTGCATTATCCGCGTGCTCTGCGGTAACAGCTCTGCCGTCGACGCTTGCGTTAAAATTTAAAGATATAGTGATTTTTCTATTATGCCCCCAGAATGGAAGCGGTGACCACGAAAACCATCGGATAAACATTGCCTACTTCATTTTTCGGGGAGAACTTAGAAGCCAGCCCCAGTATATGATTGTGGTTACCAGTGCGATCGTCACCCCGGTTGCCATAAGTGCCTCGTGCCAGTGTATATATTTAAAAGCAAGATCAGGCGCCACCGTACCCAGCAATCTCATCTGGATGCCGATGAAAAGAAAGAGCGACGCAGCATAATACGAAATATAATACGGTCTTATACGCAGAGCTTCGCCAAGTTCCTCGCTGAACCGTGCAAGCGCATAGAATACAGACATAAGCGCAACGACCACGACCGCCCACATAATGGCAGAGATCATTTCTCAACCCCCATCATGACGGTATACAGCATAATTGTGAGTATGATCAGCAGTATCGCTCCGACACAGGCGAGAATGGTCCCATCATAATCGAGTGCATAAAGTACTGCGGACGATAGAAACAGTATCGCAGGTACTAGAAACCAGTTACAATGGGTTTCCCTACCGACGTTGAGCTGGTAGAACCTGCCAATCGCAAATAGAAAAAACGTTATGGCGGACGCAAGGATCAAGGAATATGCCTCGAGAACGATCCCGATATTCGCCATAAAATCATCTCCTTCGTCCAAACACCTTATCAAATGCCTGTGCTCTCGTTAATGTCGGTACTCCGCTGAATATGCCTTCATACTCCCTGAATGATTCCTTATCGGTCTTGACGGTCATGCCATTCTCTGTGATCTCGGTCTCATGAATGCCCGCGTCATGTGCACTCCCGCGCATCTTCAAGACCGAGATCGCCCTTAAGAGTTCTGATGCAATCTCAACATATCGAAGCGTGATAACGGTATCCGTGACATGCGAGACACCGCCTTCAGTGACCTTCGTCGAGCCGAGGAGGTCTCGTATCTCGTTTGTGAAGACCGTCGTGATGTTTCTTGATTTAAGATACCTCGATGATTTCTGGATGTACTCAACACCATCCTCATCTGGCGAGAAGTCGTTAAACCCATTGATCGAATCTATCAGGACTCTTTCGACACCAGACTCCATAATGCAGTCATGCATCCGGAGCAGACTCTCTCCTGCATACACATCTTCATGAACAGGATATTGGATGTGCAGCATACCATCCTCCTCAAGATACTTGAGGTCCCATCCAAAGGATGCTGCGTTCCTTCGCAGTTGTGCTGCATTCTCCTCGAACGTAACGATCAGCCCGGGCTCTCCCTTGCGTGCACCATCGAGGATGAAATGCATACCTGTTATCGTTTTGCCGGTGCCGCTCGGACCTGTAAGAAGCGTGGTCGTCCCGTGAATCAGTCCGCCGCTTAGCAACTGGTCGAGTCCTGGGATGCCTGTGCTCACGCGTCCATGCGTCGCGGTCGCATCATATATCATTGGCGGATCCGGATATGTGGCGATGCCGTCGCTCGTGATCCGGTATATGTGTTTTCCGCTCGCATAATCCTGCCCCCGCATCTTTAAGACATCGAGATACCTCACACGGCACCCCTTCCTCAGTTCATTGGACAGGTAAATGATCGCATCCGCAACATAACTGATCGGACTTGTCGCTATGCCCCTCTCTGTAAACTCACCAGTGACCAGTACAAGGGAATTCCATCCTTTCATTCCGACGAAGAGGTCGAAATAAAACTGCCTGCGTTCGCTATCGCTCAAAGGCAGATCCATCGTCGTAATCGGATCGATAGCGATCCGGTCGGGGTGTATCGCCTCCACATTCTCATCGATGATGTCTATCAGATCATACGTCTTGTTCTTCATGATCTCATGACTCAGATCGAAGTAGATGAGATTCTCGTCCTCATAGAGCGACTGATCATAGAAACTGAAGTTTGCCATGTATCCGCTGAGCATCGCAATCGGCTCGGATATGGCTGAAAAATAAAGGCACGTCTCGCCATTCTTTGCCGCGGCGAAGAGGGACTGGATCGCGAACGTCGTCTTGCCAGTGCCAGCTGTGCCAGCGATCAATACTGTGGATGGACGCGTAAACCCTTTGTCAAGTATCCGATCCATCCCAGATATGCCGGTTGGAACTTGTTTCATAAAATCACCTATCCTTGTGGGGTGTGGCGTTACAGTGACATCCGCAACACTCTACTTATTCCTAACCACCAGAAAAATTTCTCGCGGAGCAAAAATTTTTTTGGTCAGAGAAAAAAACCATGCCGGCAGCAGACCATTCACGCTGCAGGTATCATTATTCGACCCTTAAAGTATATGAGCGTTTTGGAGACGGTCGCGAACTTGCCGGATTATTGGCGCCTGAATCAGACTGGATTACATCGGCGAGTCAGCACTCTGCTACCATCTCTTCGATCCCCGCCAGCAGATCAGACATAGCGAATGGTTTTGACAGAAAAGAATATGCGCCTGAGTTTAGTGCATCATTCCTGACAGCGGTGTCAGCGCTCGCAAATATTATTTTTGTATTCGGGTTAATTTTTAATATCTCTTTCGTGGTCTCGACCCCGTCCTTGTTCGGCATTCGGTGGTCCATGATTATGATCTCAGGCGGATCATCCATCCTGCTCCAGATTTCAACCGCTTCATCGCCGTTATACGCATTCGCAACGACTTCATGCCCACCCATCTCGAGGATTGCGCCGTAGAGTTCATGGAGCATCGGTTCATCATCCACGATGAATACCGTTGCCAGGGTCAGTTTCCCTTTAAGAGCATCACAATGAAGTTGCTCCCCTGTGTCCGGTCACCCTCGACCCGATCCTCCACCCAGACCTTCCCGCCGTAACTCTCAACGATATACTTAACGATCGTGAGCCCAAGTCCTGACCCTTGCGTACTCTCGCCAGCCTGCTCCAGACGGTTGAATATGATCTTCTTATAGTCCTCTCCGATACCGGGTCCCCGATCCTTAAACTCGAGTCTCCAGCCATCACCCTGTGAACTGATATCAACATCGATCTCGACGATATCACGTCCATCGAACTTGGCAGCATTGTTAAGGAGATTTGAGAAGACGTTAAAGAGCAGCGCGTTGCCGCGGATGAAATATCTGCCTTCGGTTATGTTTGAGTTGACCCTGATATCCCTGGATTGCGACTTTACGGTTTCGACGGCGCTTGCAAACACCGGATATATATCGATCTTCTCAATTTCGAGTTCGCCTGACCGAACTGTTGAGAGCGTTTTCACGTTGGATATGATGTCCGCGCTCTTCCTGACATGATCGAGAGCGGTTTCTGTATATTTTCTGGATTTTGAAGGAAGATCCGGCATTTTGAGTAGCAGTTCAAGATAACCTCTCGTGACCTGATTGATGTTGTTTATATCATGGCTCATGAGATCGATATAAAATTCTGCACGATGGTATTCCTCCTCGATGCGTTTCTCTGCACCTTTTCGCTCGGTGACCTCTATGACCAAACCATCCCAGAGTATATCTCCGTCTGCCTGCCGCTCTGGGCGGGAAATGCATCGGAACCACCTCTCTGCTCCGGATACGATACCTCTGCCCTCCCATTTCCAGGGCGAGAGCGACTTAGCCGAGTCGGCAACCGAGCGATAAAATCCAATCTGGTCATCGGGGTGAATGATGTCCAGAAGAACATTGGCATCTCGCATGAGTTCCCTATGCCCCATGCCAAATAATTCGTGGCAACTTTCACTAACGAAAGGAAAAGCCATGGAGCCGTTAGGATGCAGGACAAACTGATAAACCATACCCGGAATGTTGGCTACCATTCTATGATAGCGTTCCTCGCTCTCTTTCAACTTCTTCGCCATCTGGATTCTGTACAGCGCCATCTCGATGGATGCGAAGAGTTGCCGGTCCTGAAACGGCTTAACAATGTATGCATACGGCTCCACGCTCTTGGCTTTATCTATCAACTCAAGATTGGAATATGCGGTCAAAAATATAATCGGAATGTCTATCTTCTCTTTTATCTCGTAAGATGCGTCTATGCCGTTTTTCCCCCCGAGGAGGACGATATCCATCAATATCAGGTCAGGTTTAAGTTCAATTGCAGCATTTACAGCATCATCTGCACTGGCAGCGCGCCCAACCACCTCGTAACCACAATCGGTGATCACCTTCTCCAGATTTTCAGCCACAACAGCTTCGTCTTCAACGATCAGTATCCTCGCTTTATTCAGGTAAAATTCCCCCATTAGTATTTTGTATCGAATTCTATATTAAAGGTTGCCCCTTCTTTGCTGATGACCTCTAAGCTTCCACGCAACTGATCCTCTATAAGAATCTTTACCATGCGCAAGCCAAGCGTCCCGGTTGTATTGATATCGAATCCCGGAGGCAGTCCCGCGCCATCATCGCTTACCGTCAGATTGATCTTACCTTCTTCTGATGCGGTCATGCTGACCTCGATCGTACCTTCCTTCCGGCCAACAAAAGCATGTTTCAGCGCGTTTGAGAGCAGTTCATTCAGGAGCAACCCCCCAGGCACTGCCATCGATATTGGAAACGGGTAATCGGCTACGGAAACGATCGGGGTGATCTCTGCATCCCGAGCCGAATAACTCTGGAACACCTGTACGAGCAGGCTATTCACGAACCTATTCATGTTGATCTCTGATAAATCACTGCCCTCATACAATTGGGTGTGGATGAGCGCCATCGCATTTATCCGATCCTTGGATTCGGTGAGCGCATCGATCGTGTCTTTGTTACTGGCATCTCTTGCCTGCATATCGAGCAGGCTTGATACGACCTGGAGATTGTTCTTTACGCGATGGTATATCTCCCGCAGAAGCACCTCTTTTTCCTTCAGGGATGCTTTGATCTGGTCTTCTGCCTTCTTGTGTGCCTCTTCCACGTCCATGTTGTGAAGAGCAAGCGCTATGTCGGAAGCAACCTCTAAAAGGAGCCCCTCTTCCTCATCATCGAGAGTGACGTCGGATGCAAGCGATATGGCAAGCAGTCCGAAGAGCTTGCCCTCCCGCTCGATACGGATCACCGCGGTTTCCTTGCCGGCACCTGCATCTTTGAATGGACAATTCCCACAATCCCTGGATAGGTCCATGATAATGACCATCTCCTTTCCGGCGAGTGTTTTTTCGATACAGGGAAGGTGATCCCCGCCCATCAAACTCTCGCTGAAACGATCGACATCTTCCCTGAAACCGGAACCAACGACCCGATCAAAGGTTTCATCGTCGCTTAAGTATCCGAGCCATGCAGCTTCGTAGCCCCGTGCCTCTATCAGGATGTCACATGCGTTCTTTAGTAGACTGTCCCGGTCTTTCTCGGTCACGATCAACTGGTTGACATTCCTGATGGCTTTAAGGACGCTGTTTAAGTGCTCAATGCACCCCTCTGCTCTCTTGTGAGTTGTAATGTCCATTAATGAAGCAACGCTTCTTTTAGCCCCGGGAAGCATTCCTATCTTTAATAAAATATTCTTTATATTTCCTTCCTTATCGACAAAGCGAAACTCATACTCGGTCGGCGGTTTTCCACCTTTTATTCTTCTATTGGCATGATACTTTTTCATTCTTTCCAGATCTTCCTCGACCACAAATTCAGTCCAACTCTTCTTATTTTCCACGTCTTCCTTGGAATATCCACAAAGTTTATCAAACTCTGTGTTGGTCATGGAAATTGTCGCATCCTCTTCAATGATGACTGTGGCTGTGGCTGTATTCTCAAATACGCTGCGGTATCTTCCCTCGCTCTCCGCAAGCGCCTCCTCCGCCTGCCTACGCCCCTCCTCCAGCTCAATACGGTGGAGACCAAAAGCGATGTCGTCAGCCACCTCACTTAACAGCGACTGCTCATCAGCATCAGAAGCCACCTTGGTAGGAATGGAGACTGATAGGATGCCATAGACCCGACCGCCGGATTTCAGACCGGTGGTCATACACACCATTCTGGAGCAGGCATCTGCCAGAGGGCAATCATCACATTCGGCAGCGACATCATCGGTCACCACGACTCCCTGTTGCTCAAGTGCCCTCGCCTCACACAGCGTGAACTCGCCGCGTTCCATCATCCCGACGACTGGCACGAAACGCGCCCCAAGCCCTGCTTCGGCAGCGGTTACGAAGCTACAGTCTTCATCCACGAGAGCGACCCATGCGCTGTGGTATCCCTTGGTCTCGATTAAGTGCTCACATCCACTCGCTATCATGCGGTACCGATCATCTTCCCTGATTATGAGCTGGTTGACGTTTCGTATTGCACGCAGGACAGCATTTAAATGGGCTGCCTTATCTTGCGCCTTTGCGATCGTCTCACTTAACGTGGCAACCACAAAGGCGATGGCTATGAACATGATAGCTCGGAGATAATCATTTGCGGTCACCACGTCTCCCCTGATGAGAAGGTGGCTTGAAATCAACAATACCGCTAAAAATACCGCCACAACCAGACCTTTTCTTCCCCACCACAGAGCCGCCAGGATGATCGGAAAATAGAAGAAATGTGTGAAAACTGTTTCCATTTCAAGTATCGCATGGAAATAATAGGTGAGAGCGCAGCAGATAACAAGGAGAGCGGTCATTATAAGAATTTTATATCCATCTCCCTGCTCCCAAAGTCTCATCTCCGGTCCGAGTCGGGTAGGTCTCATAACCACCTCCTAACCACTCTTTGGTAAGCGGTAACAAAATAAACCGTTTTGCAGGGATATTCCTCCCTCTGCCAGATACAACAACACGCTTCCGTGAGAGGATGTGTCCCAACTTCCTGCATCGTGTTCACCCGTACTTAAATTGGACGTCCAATGTATACATATTTAACCCTCATTGTCTGGAGACTTTTTTTATCAGAGGATATGCTCACGTAGCGTACAACAATCGGTCAGAAACGCGAGATACAGATGAACGAATCACTTTTGTGCACGATGACGGTTGGATAACGATGTTAGGGGATAAGCGCAGGTGGATCTCTATTGGGCGCTTAACCAAAGCACGTATGGACCAGACTACAGTCTTGCAGGTCCGGCATCCCCATACCCCTGCCGCTGCCCGGTTCCTGCTTCTCTTTCGAGTGCTTCGGGCTTGAAGATTAGTTTGATCACGTTTAACGCATGTTCCATGGCGCGGGCTTCCGAGAGCGCTGCAAGTTCACGATCACTCGCAGCTTCGTCCTCGTGCACGAAGACCTCGATGATGTGCGTGTTCGTCATCAACTGCGCCATGATGATCCCCTGCGATGCCTCGTGCGCACAGATCTTGTCTTTTGGGTCGCCCCCGGGCATCCCAAACGCCATCACGATATCGCACGAGCGCTCTTCTATAAGTCTCTTGCACGCAACAGGAAGGTCCTTGATCCCGGGAACGGTATAGCGCTCGATCCTTACGGATGCATGCCTCTTCAGTTCCGATATCGCAGGTTCTGCCATATCCACACGTGCAAATGTCGTGTCAGCGATTCCTATGGTCGTCATGGTCAGGTCCCTCAAACTGCGATCGTGCCCCTGTGTATGTAAATTTGGACTGGTGGCATAAAAACATATCCGCAACTATGGGTTGTCAACTTGCCCCGGTGCTCTGGTTCTGACTTGTGTGTTTTCAGATATTCGAAACTTGAATTGCATCAAGAGGTTCCACAATTTCTTCCTTCTGCCCCTCAAGACACAGTTCAATCACTTCGTGTATGTTTTTTAACGCTTCGTCCAGTGTTTTCCCCTGCGTATAACACCCTCTGAGAATGGGGCATTCTACCACAAAAAAACCATCCTCGTCCTTCTCTACAAGAACCGGGAGCTGAACTTTTTTAGTCCCTATCATTTTTGATCACTGTTTTCAATGTTTCTTTTCTTCTTAACACCCACGGGATTGTTAGTCGTTAATCAAGTATCAGAACTTGCCTTACATAAACCCTCCCGTAGCGAGATGGCTGCCAACCCCCTGGTAGCGTGATATCCCTATATCGCGGACAGTTCACCGTGCAATCGCGATTGTAACCCTGCCGTACCTTCTTTTCTCAAGCACCAGCTCTTTTTCTTCGGAGAGCGCAAGTGCAGACGGCTCTGCAACGCCAACGAGATCGAACCTCTTCGCCTCAGACGGAGAGGGCGGCTCATAAGCGTTGATCGTCACATCGTCAAGGAATACGATCTCGCGCCCGAGCGACCTTACCGCCTCCTTGATGCCTGCCTCATTCTCTTTGAGCCGCGAGGATGCAAATATCCGCACATCGTCGATCCCGATCTCTGCATCATGGAGCGCAGACTCGATGGCAGCAGATACATCCTCGCGGGTAACGCCGCGCCTTGATCCGATTCCGATGATCATGCCGGTTACTCTGTTGTTGATATGTCGAAAGTCTTTTGGGAGATACAATCAACCGCCCGGCATGACCCCTCAATAAAAATAAACACACAAACGCAACAAAATAAAAAAAAAGAGATCCCCCCACCGCACAGGCGGGAGGATTTTCACCCGGAATCAAATCAGCTTCTTGATCGGGTGGTTCGGATCCAGTACCGTGAGCCCGAGATCCTCTGCATTCTCAGCGACCATGATATCGATCATAGCAGCCGCAGGTGCAATCATCTTCGCATTCTCGATTGGACCGTACAGATAATAATCTGCACCACCAATTCCAGCGATCAGGTTGGTTCCGATGTCAACAGGAGGCCACACATCGCGGTGCTCCTTCTTAAACGTCTTCATCCAATCCCATGCGGATGCCGAGTTGTGGTAACCTGCGCCAACCGGCAGTCCGAGCCGTGCCTTCACAGCAACGCCTGCACGCACATTTGCGCCTGCACCTGCTCCAAGCGGCATTGCAGCAACGTCGATTAAGGGCTTCGTGATGCCGCAGTCCGCAGCGATCTCAAGCATGCCTTTATCGATTCCTGCTGCGCCTTCCTCGAGGATCTCGATCTTTCCCCTGACACCGCCTTCGGTTGCATTGAATGCGAGAACGATAGCGGCTGTGAGATCCGACTCTGTTAGCGCCGCAACCTCATCCTCATGGATACTCGCATTGATCGAGTTGTGGATGCCGCGATCCGCAACACCGATCTCGGTTGCGTACTTGACTCCATAAGCCCGAACGTCGCCTGCCGAAGAGTCGATTAAGAACGGCTCATCATACCCTTCCACAAACCAGTCGATATACTTCTTCATCGCCTCGTTCGTCTCTGCAACGATCTGGTTGCAGTGCGGGTTGCCTGTGATGTCACTGATCTCTTCTGCTGCCGTCCATAGATTGTCGGCAGCGTTCTTGTCGAACTCTCCTTTGTCCTCGTCCGTTACGATCTTGTGCCTGTTATAAAACATCGAACCGAAGAGAACTGTTGGATATTCTCCTGGCTGACCTCCTATCGTTGTGCCTCCTAAATCGAAGACCTTTTGTTCTTTATCAAATCTGAACATATTAATACCTCAAACAATTCCAGTCAGGATTGCGTATGCTAATATTATCACAATACCTGCAGTTATTCCGTAGAGTATGCCAATATCCCTACCAACCTTCTTTCCGATCCGCTGATATATCTCGGAATTTACGAACTCAACCTTCTCGTCGATCTCGTCCAGCCGCTTCAGAACCTCGGTGTACTCAGCCCTGTCAACGACGACGTGTGGAACGATGATCTGTCCTTCTTCTGCCATATTTAATCACCCCTTCATCCACATCAACGGTGCCAGAACCAGTATGAGGGCAAACAATATGCCTGCTGCGACACCGAGCGGTGCGCCTGCCGTGAAGCCCGAATCCAGTTTCTGGTTATGTGCGATCAATTGTGCACGGCGTCGTATACTCTCAACAGCGGTCTCGAACGGTTCCATGAATGGATCAATCACCATCGGGGTACCGACACCATAAGTGATCGCCTCT
>JAUVWP010000169.1 GCA_030604085.1 Methanosarcinales archaeon
TGCTTGCTCGATTACTTTCCGGAGGGTTTCCTGATGATGATAGATGAGAGCCACCAGATGATCCCGCAGATTCACGGGATGTACAAGGGCGACCATTCCCGGAAGAAGACGCTTGTCGATTACGGGTTTCGGCTTCCGTCGGCACTCGACAACCGCCCCTTGCGGTTCGATGAGTTTGCAGGGTACATGCAAAACGTCATCTTTGTCTCGGCGACACCCGGTGCGTATGAACTTGAGAGATCAGGGCAGGTCGTCGAGCAGATCATCCGCCCGACAGGTCTTGTCGATCCGCACGTGGAGGTGCGCCCGATCGAGGGGCAGGCGGCTGACGTGCTCAGTGAAATCGAGAAGACGATTCGAGAGGGGGATCGTGTCCTTATCACGACGCTTACGAAGAGACTTGCAGAGGAACTGACCGAGTACCTAGCCCACAAAGGCGTCCGGACACGGTATCTCCATTCTGATATCAACACGATCGAGCGGACCGAGATCATCCGCCAGCTCCGGCTTGGCAAGTTCGATGTCCTTGTCGGCATCAATCTCCTGCGGGAGGGGCTCGATATCCCTGAGGTCGGGTTCATCGGCATTCTCGACGCGGACAAGGAAGGTTTCTTACGCGATACGAAAAGTCTCATCCAGACGATCGGCAGGGCAGCCAGAAACGTGAAGTCGAGGGTGGTGCTCTACGCTGACAAGATGACAGACTCGATCAGAAAAGCCATCTCCGAGACAGAGCGGAGGCGAAACCTCCAGATCGCTTATAACAGGGAGCATAACATCACCCCGCAGACGATCCGAAAGCCGATTCGGGAGAAGGAGGTCGATCTCACAGACACAAAGCACCTGCCAAAATCAGAGATCCCGAATCTCATCATCGAACTCGAAGCAGAGATGCAGGCGGCTGCTGATGCGCTGGACTTCGAGCGTGCGATCAAGCTGCGGGATGCTGTGAAGAAGTTGAAGGTGCAGGCGGCGGGGTGAGAGTCATGTTTAAGTATCATGGCAGTTACTGATCACATTGTATGGGACGATACGATCCACGTTGCGGCAGGTATGCGGTATCGTTGTTGACTTGCCACAGTGAACATACCAAAGCAGACGGTAAGATAAACGTGGAATCGCTATATGCGGGAATTGGACTTAAGTCCGTGGGTTTGGTGACTTGTATATGGATAGCAAAATAAAAGCAAAAGTGAGGTAACAAAAATGGGAATAAAAGATAAATTACCTTTGATTCGCAATGAAAAACGAATAATCAGACTATTCGGGTATGTATTGTATGGATTTACGATCTTATTCATGATAGGGGTATTAATGCCCTCGCCATCCCCTACACCCGAAGCACCTGAAGCCCCACCAACACCAACCATATCCACACCGACCACTCCGGAAGAGACAGTTACATCGAGTGATATTAGAGTTCCAGAGTCTGATAGTACCTTGGTTAGAAATTATGAAATAGTCAAGACCGAAGATATAAGCATCAAAGCGCTAGATAAACCACTTTCCACTTACAGTACAAGCGAAATAGAAAAGTTACCAATGAATCTAAGAAAAAAATATCGAGTGGTAGTTCCTTCCGATATTTCGAAAGAAGAGCTCAAATCTACTTTGATTCAAGTGGTTATGGCTAAA
>JAUVWP010000059.1 GCA_030604085.1 Methanosarcinales archaeon
GGAGTTGCGATTCAACCACGGATGAAGAAACTTACAGCGTGTACGCTAAGAGAGGGTACGATGGAGATCTGTTCTGGAGTCAGAGCGTTACAGGCGAAGATGTGTATATGCAGGCTTCCGAGTATTGCGATCTCGATGGCGATGGCAAAGATGATGTGATCGTAGAATCACGGAGTTGCGATTCAACCACAGATGAAGAAACCCACCGCGTGTACGCCAAGCGAGGATATGATGGACACCAGTTCTAGAGTCAGAGCATTACAGGCGAAGATGTTTATATACAGGCTTCCTCGTATGGCGATCTCGATGGCGATGACAAGGATGACGTGATTGTAGAATCAGGGAGTCGCGATTCAACCACGGATGAATACATTGCCAGCGTGTGCGCCAAGCGAGGATACGATGGATACCAGTTCTGGAGTCAGAGCGTTAAAGGCGGATATACATCTATGCGGGCTTCCTCGTATGGCGATCTCGATGGCGATGACAAGGATGACGTGATGATTGTAGAATCAGGGAGTCGCGATTCGGCCACAGATGAAGAAACTGCCCGCGTGTACATCAAGCGAGGGTACGACGGACATCAGTTATGGAGTCAGAGCATTACAGGCGAAGATGTGGATATGTGGGTTTACTCATATTGCGATCTCGATGATGATGGTAAGAATGACGTGATCGTGTATTCACGGAGTTACGATTCAACCACGGATGAAGAAACCTACAGAGTGTACGCTAAGAGAGGGTACGATGGAGATCTGTTCTGGAGTCAGAACGTTACAGGCGAAGATGTACATATGTGGGTTTACTCATATTGGGAGCTCGATGGCGACGGTAAGAATGACGTGATCGTGAATTCACGGAGTTACGATTCAACCACGGACGAAGAAACTGCCAGCGTGTGCGCCAAGCGAGGATATGATGGATATCAGTTCTGGAGTCGGAGCGTTACAGGTGATGGTCGGTATGGTGCAGATATGTGGGCTTACCCATATTGCGATCTCGATGGCGATGACAAGGGTGATGTGATCGTAGAATCGCGGAGTTGCGATTCAACCACGGATGAAGAAACTTACAGCGTGTACGCTAAGAGAGGGTACGATGGAGATCTGTTCTGGAGTCAGAGCGTTACAGGCGAAGATATATGGATGGAAATAGAATATTATAATCGGCATTATTATTCCAGTCACGATTTTGACGGTGACAGTTTGGAGGACGTATTGATAACTACTGGAATATCCAGCGGTTATAATGAGATCCCAACCAAAGTATGTGCCGTGAAAGGCAATGATGGAACAGCTCTCTGGTGCAAACCATCAGCACCACCAGCAACTGGCGACCTGAACGGTGATGGTAAACTAACACCAGCGGATGCGGTGATCGCGCTTAATATCGCGGTCAGCGGCGATTACAACGAATACGCAGACGTGAATGATGATGGTGCGGTAAACGCGCTGGATGTGTTGATGATTCTGCAGGCAGCGGCAAGCTCGATCACGATATGATCTGAAAAAGATTAATAGAGCAGTGCCCGCAAGCAGTGCACTCCTCTTATTTTTATTTTAACTACGCCGAGGGTGGGATTCGAACTCACGAGGGCGTTACAGCCCACACGCTTTCAAGGTTCACAGTTTTCCTTCCAGGCGTGCGCCTTACCGCTAGACTACCTCGGCTTATCGGATGTGATCCATCCTTTTGGATATGTGCCCGCCCTCATAATAACACGGTCGGTTCTAACCACAATCCCACTTTTGCATCTCTGCATCTCCGAAGCAGCCATAGTTGCGGTGCCGACCGAGACTGCTTCGCCTTTCTGCGTGTACACAGAAACAGTCTCACCCTTCTTAATCCTTGCTGATAGCGAAAGCGTTCCGGGTGCTGCGAGTGATGCGCCGTGACATATAGCGTCCACAGCGCTGTCGCGGATCACGACCTTTGGAAGATGCGTTAGACCCCTCTCGACCGGACGCACCATGCTCCGGAGCGTGGTTTCGTCTCCGTCATCTGCCCACCCGGCATAAGCATCGCAGAGGTCGTGCAGCGTGACAGAATCGCTTTCATCGAAAGGACCTGCCCCGGTCCTGCGCAGTTCTGCCATCGATGCGCCGGTGCCTGCCGCGATGCCGATGTCGTGGCAGAGTTTGCGGATGTAGGTGCCTGCTTCACAGCCGACTGTTGCGAGCACATAATCGCCCTCGATCTCCTCGATCCTGAGATAATAAATGGTGCGCACCCGAAGATTCCGCTTGACTGCGGACTTGATCGGCGGGCGCTGGTAGATCTTGCCTGTGAACTCGGCACAGATCTCGCGGACCGCAGCCTCCTGGACCGGGTGGTGCAGGTGCATGAGGCAGACATACTCCTTCGGGGCGAGCAAGAGTGCCTTCACGACCTTTGTCGCATCGCCAAGCATGATCGGGAGCACGCCGGTCACCTTCGGGTCGAGCGTCCCGCTGTGCCCTGCCCTTCCGATGTGCAGTACCTTCTTTGTCCATGCCGCCACCTCGTGGCTGATTGGTCCGCGGGGCTTATCGAGATTGACCACCCCGCACTGGAGCAGTTCTTCGATCGACCGGTGCTCTGGCGCGCAGCCATACCGCGGGTCTGATGTACTCCGTGCTTTTACGAGGATTCTTGCGTTCACATCCGATGCGCCAGTATTTGGGGGGTGTGTCGTATTCATGATGGTTGTTATCACTTGTGCTTCATCTTTTTCTGAGTTTCTTTCAGCGTCCCCAGAGCATCAACATACTCAGATCCGTGAACTAATACTCAAATGTCCTCATCCTTAAGAGTACTTGCGAACACTTGCCGGTAATGTAACTAAACCATAGCCAGGTATAGATTCCATGCACCAATCGATACAAAGTTGACTGCGATAGCTCCTAATAACAGTCCCATAACCCTTGTTATCACCAATGAGCCAGTAACTCCCATTATTCTGTTGATCCTATCTGCAAATCTGAAGGTGATATAAGATAGGGCGAAGGTCAATAATATGGCTAATATCACCAGCATCTTCAATTCCGGTGCTGCGCCCGCCCTCATAACCAGTATTACAGTTGTAATTGCACCCGGACCCGTTAACAAGGGTATGGCAATCGGAAAAATCGAGACGTCTTCTCTCCTGGTGGCATCCTGTATCTCTTCTGCGGTCACACTTTCGCGCGAGACTCTCGCATGCATCATATCCAGTGCAACCGTGAAGAGCAGGATGCCTCCTGCAACTCTCAAGCAGTCCACTGTGATGCCAAAGAATCTCAGTATAAACTCTCCTGATACGGCAAAGACGATTGCCAGAAGACATGCTACCGCAACCGAGCGCTTTACTGACGCATTTCTTTCATCCACAGTCATTTCAGAGGTCAGCGAGATGAAAGTGATCAGCCCGGCAACCGGATTTACGATAACAAATATCGATGCGAATGCATAGATAAAGAAGGTTATCGCTTCCATAGTTCTATATCATACCCGAGGGGAGAAAAAGATTATCTTTCGATGATGGGGGATAATTAGGCATAAGAACTGAATTGTCGAGGCACTACGGTCCCGACAAAATAATTATGAAACTACACTATCCGAATTCGTGCCATTCGTTTATTAGTGCAATCCGTGTTAAAATCAGCACAAGAAATCACGAATGAGCACGAATCTGACGAATGGCACGAATGTTTCGAAATTAAGTTGCTGAGACACTACGCCTTCAGATCGTGCAGTTCGTATTCTATCCCCTCTGCCTCCAGCCGCTTTAAAAGCGAAGGGAGTTCGTCATCCACCGAAAGCACAAAAGAAGACACACCATGCCATGCTGCTTCGATCACCGCCTCCTTTGCGCCGAACATTACATCGGCATCGATCCCGATATTTTTTAGAGCGATCAACGCCTCGACACCGATCACAGCAATGAAACAATCCGCTTCCACAAGTTTTTTAAGCATCTGGTAATTGACAGCGGTAGAACCCCCGCGATGGACTCTCGGCACCTTCCCGATAACGATTTTGACATCCGGAAGATCGATGATCCCTTTCAGATCGGTAACACCGACATCCCTTCCTTTCTGCACATCTGAGATGACCTTGCCTGTTGCACCTGTTTCATGTTTCGTGGATGCGTACAGGAGCCCGCCTTGCATGTACAGATGAATCCGCGTACCTGCCTGCAAGGGTTCGTCAGCGATCGCAGTCCAGACCGCAACCTGGCTGACAACCTCCTCAAGTACGAATCGCGCATACCGCCGAAGTGAGAATGCGTGTTCGGTTATCCATTCGACCCCTTTCGCGGTCGCCTTGTACCTGACACGCCCATCGCTATATACAAATCCCTGGTTCGTCAGTTCCTTTAGATATTCAGAGACCGCCTGCGGTGTAATCCCGAGTGTGTGTGCAATCTCGCTCTGGCGCACATTCGGCTGATGCGATGCGACCTCCACGAGAATCTGGAATTTCGTTGCATCTCGTTTGCTCTGGAGAAGGAATGTCATGCAATTAAATCATATTGTCATTATTTAATATTAAACTTGCGGTCTGGTCATCTGCCCGGATGCACCAGACGCGCCCCTCCGGCGCACCGCACGAGCGGCTTTGCGATGTGCCGTCTCGCAGACGGCGGAACCTCGTACCAGCCGCAGTCGAGACTACGCTTAATCGGCACGTGATCAGGCACAAGAGACACGGTTCTGCATCGCTTGCACCGGTAACCCTGCCCGACGCCAGCCGATTTCATGCGCCTTCCGCAGGCGCAGACCGGATTTCTGGTCTCGTACAGGGCAGTCAGATGCTCGATCTTTATCTTCTCGAGATGAACCGTCCCGTCATCCACACTTCCGCAGACGACAACCCGGTCCCCCACAGCCAGTTGCCGGATAATGCCCCGGAAGTTCTTTGTCGGCTCAAAAGCTGCGCAATCGATCCCAGATCCCGACTGCGGGTCTGCAATTTCGAAGATGACGTGCCCGCCATGAATCGTTCGCGGCGCGGAAGAGACCACACCCCGCAGGATATACGAACGCCCGCCACGAGTCCGGTCGATCGTCGATCGCATCAGATGCATATCGGTTCCCTGATTCGTCCTGAACAAGACCGAGCGCTCGATCGGCTCTGACCTGATGTGATCGAGAGCATCGATGACGCCGTCTGCTTCCCCGCGGATTCCGAAGAGGACAGGATCGCATCCATGCGGGACGCAGACGACCGCCTTGTTTGCGATGTCAACGGTGTCCCATGTCCGCGGATATGTTCGCAGGTCCGCGTCCCGGATGCTCCCGGCATCGACATCTCTCGGCGTGCCGATGCGGACTGGTCTTCGGTATGCGATCAACTCGAATGTGTGGTCCGGGATGCCGTTTGATGCGACCGCGGCTGCAGCGAGCGCGCCGATGAGGCCGCGTCCGTTCTTGAATCCACAGGAGTCAATGTCATGGCTGTTTAACAGATCTTTCGCATCCTTTATCTGGAGGATATCCTGCATCGCACGTCTGAAGAACGATTCTAGATCGTTTCTCATGTCAGGAGGTGTACCATCGAGAAACACCACCCCCGGATTTGTGTTCTCGTCGGATAACTTCGATTGCGCTCTTACTTCATCCAGAACCACCTCTTTCACCTCGTCTGCTTCGCTTGCTCCATCTATCTCGATATTGATAGCAACCGCACCGTTCCCTCTCGTCTTGTACTTGATGTTTGGATTCAACCGGATCAACAGCGGGTAATCTGCCAGATCACCGTATTTCTTGAGTTTCTCCACTAATACTGCCGCAATGTAGGTGGTGCAGCCGCCGTCGCTCCGTGAGTCGGTGTCATCGATTCCAATGATCATTGTGGTTGTTCTGGTTGCTGTAGTTGCTGTAGTTTCTGTGGTTGTGCGAAGATCTTAATTACGATTATTGCCACAGTGTGCGTATGAACGGCGGTGTTATTCAACCCAACTACAAAGACGGCTTGGTGCATGTGGTTGTCCAGGACGTAAGCACGAACGAGGTGCTGATGTGTGCGTACATGAACGAAGAAGCGTTTAGACTGATACTCGAGACGAATGTAGCGCACTACTGGAGCAGGAGCCGGAAGAAACTCTGGAAGAAGGGCGAGAGTTCAGGACACCTCCAGAAGGTGCACGAGGTGCTGATCGATTGCGACTGCGATGATCTGCTGCTCCGGGTCGAGCAGATCGGAGGCGCATGTCATACCGGATACCGATCATGCTTCTACCGAAGAATCGATGGCGAAGTGGTTGGCGAGAAGGTGTTTGAGCCATCTGAGGTGTATTGAGTCACAGGGCACTATCTAAAAATTCGGGTTGTGCTGCTTTAGCCTTCTTCTTCACCATGTCAATCTGTTTCTTGGTACATGCTCGAGTAAGTTGTGGTAAATCAGCACCGAACATTGAAGTGATTAGATTGATGAAATCAGTGTAATCGGCGTTAATGGCTGCGCCGCTGCTGTCGCAGTCAGTGGCTAAAAACAGTATTAGCCACTGATTAAAAAACAGTATTAGCCACTGATTAACGCAGATGAACACAGATTATAGGTCGTTTGTACCGTTGGATTCATTTAAAGCCTCCACACTATATTGAGCATGTACAGGATCACTCCAGAAACAAATTATTCAGATCCTCTTCTGACTTAATTTCGAAGATATTCCCTTTTCCAATATCTTTTTCACTTTCTCTTATCTGTTCCATCAGACCCCTGTCGCTCAAGATCTCTATGATCTCTGTCAGGGATTCCATATCCCCAATCAGACTTTCGAAGTCCTCTTTACGCAGTACCACATCTTGCTCGACCTCTTTGATCCTCATAACGCTTACCATTGCATCACCTCTATTTTAGAGAAGCTTGGATGGATATTATGGTTAACTACACGGCTCACGGCTCGTCCGCGTGTGGACAACATCCTGAGTTTGTCGGCTCGGGACCCTGCTCACCTGTCCAGTACGATCAGCGCCACATCCTGATCGTCCTCGATGCATGTTCCGTGAATCGGGTGATCGCCGCAGACGATCACGCACGTATTTCGGTTAAGATGCCTGCAAATCTCGCTTATGTGGCTATCGATGCGTTCTGCGGCATAAGCAAGTTCATCGAAACTCCGCGCCTCATGCGCATACCTGTCGATCGCCCTGAAATGCACCGCCATGAGAACCGGCTCGTGTTTCAGGAGATTGATCGTACGCTCCTTGATCGCTGCATCGTAGGTGAGCATGTCACTGCTATCGTCCACGCCTGCAACAAGATCAATCTTCGTCTTCATCGCTTCCGCGCCCTCGCTCTCGATCACGACCGCTGACTTGATGCCGCGCTCCTCTGCAAGCTCGAGTATCGATTTGATCGGCGAGGTGCAGACGTCAGCAGTAATGAATGTGCGGTGGGTATCCGGATGGCATCCTGTGAGGATCGATGCGATCGCCGGCGTCGTGTGGTCTGCCACAGCCCTGCACCTGATGACGGTGCCCTGTATGTGGGGCATGTAGGGTTGCAACCGCTGGTACGTGAAATATCCGAGACTGTCAACGATTACCAATACCACCCGGTCGCATCGTTGCAGGCGATCGGTCAGTTCCGGTATCGCCGCTCCATCCGCACCGGGAAGCGGGATGCCTAATAGTTCGGCAATCGTTGGCGCAATATCAACGAGGCTCCTGAAGGGGTCATCCGGTGCAGCCATCATTCGGTGCGGTCGCCCTCCGGGCCGGATATGAACAACTCGATCCATGACACGTTGATCATGTCACCCCGTTTCCCTTCCATCTCTTCTGTTCCGATCTTGATATCCGTCACCTTCATGCCTGTCAGGTACCGATTCCGGGTCGCCTCGACAGCATCAACTGCACGCGAGATCGAATGCCCGCGCGCCTTTACCACCACGTCGCTTGTGCCTTTGCTGAACTGTGCCATGATCGCCATGACATAACCCATCACGCCTTTCTTGCCCACGAATCCGACATTCTCATCTTATCCGCCGATAAAAAACGTTGTATCTTCATCACTTGTTTCTGGTGTCATCTGACCAACCTATCCGTATTTGCGTTATGTAACTTCCATCAGACAGGTTAGCATCGAGTGTATATAACAATGACGTTTTTTTGGGGCTGTCACAGCTTATGGCGCATGGATCCGGAAACTGCCACCATACCCGAAACCAGCCCCAGCCCGGGCACAGGCGATCCCGTCTGCGAAACCCCTTCACTCCGGATGACCCAGAGCCGCATGATGACGGTGATGCGAGTGATGATACTTACAGCGGGTGGCATCGACCTCTCTGTGCGTGTGCTTGTGGATGTGTAGGTGCACGTGCCCTTCCCCGTTCTCGATCGTCTCTGTCAGGTTATCGACCGCACCATCGATCGAGAGCGGGAGCACATCGCACGGATACCCGAACGCCTGCAGGACCTCAAAGAACTGCATGATCACAGGAACATCGAGCCCTGCCGCAACAAGCATCTCGGAGTCTGCGAAGACATCGCGGGTCGTCCCGTCCGCAATAACGGTCTTATGGAGGACTATTACCCGATCTGCAAGCTCAGGGATCGCGTTTACGTCGTGTGTGATGATAATTAGGGTTTTTCCCTCGTCTTTCAGCGCCTTGAGAATCTCTATCAGTTCCGCCCTGTTCTTCGGATCCAGGTTGGCTGTGGGCTCGTCCATCGCTATGATCTCCGGATCCATCGAAAGAACCATTGCAATAGCGGCACGCTTCTTCTCGCCACCACTCAGGTGGTGTGAGACCCTATTCTCGTAGCCGGCAAGCCCGACCCGTAGAAGTGAGTCCTTGACCCGCCGCTTCACCTCATCTTTCGCAACACCGAGGTTGATCGGACCGAATGCGACGTCATCGAAAAGGAGCGGCATAAAGAGCATGTCATCAGGGTCCTGGAAGACGATCCCGATCTTTTTCGGCATCTCGTGCACTTTTTTAGGATCGATCGGTTCGCCGAGGATCTCGACAGCCCCGCGTGATCTGGTGCTGTGCAATATGCCGTTTAAATGGAGGAGGAGCGTTGATTTGCCAGCACCATTCGGTCCGACGAGTGCCACGGATTCGCCCCTCCCGATCTCGAAGGAGACGTGCTCAAGCGCAATCGTGCCGTCAGGATATGTGTAATTCAGGTCATGGACGCGTAACGCCCGTGAAACATTCCCCGTCCCGGGCGTCGACGGCGAAGCCGTTATCGCAGCCCCCGCCCCCATCGCTGTCGCAGTCATGTAAAACCTCCTGTTGTGCTGAATGTGTCAGATGTTGCTGCTACCTGCAGGAGAAGCGCGAACCCGACGACGACTGCCATGTTGACCCAGTCCTGTCTTCTGGCGTGGAACTCGTGCAGCGTTGCGACCGTTCCTGAGTAGCCCTTCGACCTCATCGCATAGAAGACGCGGTCTGCCCGTTCGTAGCTCTTCACAAAGAGCATTGCGATCGCCTTGCTTGTCGTTATGAGTGTGTACAGGTTGCCCCGTCTCTTAAATCCACGTGATGTGAGCGAGCGATCCATCCGCGTGAACTCATCGTCCAGTACAAAGATGTATCTGTACGTGAATGCAAACATCTGTACCAGTTTGTTCGGCAGGTGCAGACCCTCAAGTGCCTTTATTGTGATGTCCATCCTGGATGTGCCGATCATCGGAAAGATCAGCATCACTGCGGTGAGGGCTTTTAGTACGATCAGTGCAGCGAACTTGACATATTCGATCCCTCTGTAACTCAGTGTAATTCCACCGAAGCTTGCTATCTCGACTCCAGTCCCTATGATTGTGAACGGGATGATGACGAAAAACGGTATCACAAAGATGAATACCAGTTTCATACGGGAGAGAACGAAGGAAAGCGGTATTTTTGATATGCAGGTCAGAATAATTGCGAATATCATGCCGATCACGACCAGTTGTAGGTTATAGAGAAGTATGACTGAGAATATCAGCGTGAAGATTGATACGAGTCTGAAACGGGGGTCCCATCTGTGAATCGGTGATGGGATTCCCGCGTATCGGTCGATCTCTGAGATCATGTCATATTACTGCCGTATCACTTCTTCCCGAACAGTTCGGGTGCGACTGTTGCAATAAACCCGGCGAGCACTCCGGTGAAGATCGCCTCGATTACGATAATCGGGACGTGTGTGCCCACGACAAGCACCGTCGTCTCATAGAGCTCTTCCCCGGTCGTGATCAGTTCTGCCGCAAGAAGCAGGAGTGCAAGCACTACGCCAACCCCACCGGCGATCGCGCCGAACAGCGATACCTTCTTCTTTGTTTCGGGTCTGATGTCGAGTCTGGTTCCGGTTTTGAATATCAGGTAGGCGATCAGCGCGGGCACGCCCATGTTGACGGCATTGATCCCGATCGTTGAGATCCCGCCGTGCCCGAAGAGGAAACACTGCAAGACGAGCGCGACAAAGATGCATGGAAACGCAAGTATTCCGAGCATCACGCCTGCAAATCCGTTTAATATGAAGTGAACACTCGTGGGTCCAATCGATATATGGATGAGTGACGCGACAAAGACCGCGGCTGTGATGACCGAGAGTCTCGGCACGTCCTCTGTCTTCATCTTTGAGAGCGTGTATGCAAGGATTGCAATGGTGATCGCCCATCCGCTTTCCCAGAGCCATGGGTCAAGAACGCCATCCGAGATGTGTACCATTTATGTCATCCTCTATTTGTTTTCATACTTCTTCTTCATCTTCCGGGCTGTAATAATCATTGCTATGCCTGCAAGTCCAGCCAGGTATCCGAACCCGGTGATTATTCCAGTGATCGGCAGATTTGCTTCTTTCTCTGCTTCCGCCTGCTCTGCTTCCATAATTCCTGCCCCTTCTGCAAGGTTCACGGTCTCTTCACCCTTGTGCCCGGTCGCTTCCACCACTGCCCTGTACTCAGATACGCCAATCTTTGGCGCGAAATAGAACATCCCATCCGCATCTGCCTTGCCTGTGAGGTACAGTTCTTCCTGCCCATCCTTGATCGCGTATATCTCCACATTTGCATCCGCCATAGGTGCCGCATCCCCGCCGCCGAAATACGCCTTCACCTGTATCTCGCTAACCCTGCCCTGCACGATCACCCGGTGTGCGGATGCAGGCGGGCATATCAGTGCCATACACAGGATCAATATCAGTGCCAGAACGACCAGACTTCTGATTGTGTTCATTCCTTGATACCTTCTTTAGAAAGTTAATAAAGGATCGGCAGGGGCTGTAAAACCCCTATCGATCCGGAGTTGGAGATTCTCACTTCCGCCTAATTGCAAGGAAGAGCGCTCCAAGAATTCCAGCTGCGGCAAGGATGGCTCCGAATCCAGGCGTGCTGGATGTCCCTGCTGCCGACTGTTTCGCCTCTTCTGCTGCCGCCTTTGCTTCATCTACTGCTTGCTGAAGTTCTGCAGATGATGCGGATGGAGCGGACGACTCTCCTTCCGGCGGGAACTCCTCGAGTATCGGAACGATGAAGACGCCTCTCACATTGCGTCCGGTCTCCGGTTCCATTGTGCCGCCAACGAACCAGATCCCTGGCTCATCGAGCGTGTACATGAACTCTCCATTCTCATTAGACATAATGAGCCGCGTGAAGACCATCGGCGGGTCGTACGGGAACATATCCTCAGCAGTTTCCACGATCTCTATGCCAAGATTCAGTGTGTGGTATATCTCAACCTCTACCGGTGCGCCTGCAAGCGCCTTGCCATCATATAGTGCCTTTCCAGCGAAGACGAAACCCTCCTCCATGCCATAAGGTCGCATGTACGGGATGATCTCGGTCTGCTGTCCGACCTTTGCATCCCAGCCGAACCACGTCTCTTCGCCGCAGTGGATCACTGCTTTGGTGTAGTCGATCAGGTTCTCGTCCTCATCCTCGTACTTCACACAGACAACGGAATCGCCTGGCTGATCAACCGTGAACGAGGTTTTGTATGCCTTGAAGGTTCCGAGCGCTCCTTCTTCGTTCATTTCGTCAACGGTGATCTCTGTCGCAGTAAGTTGCAGAACCGTGCCATCTGGCTTCACGACAGAGACCTCTGGCACAGATGCCATGTCAAAGAGTATATGTTCGTAGGGGTGCCCCCACATCATATATAGGGTCTTGGTCTCGCCCTCCTCTGCGATGTAGTCCTCAGGCGCTACATCCCATACGGTAGCCTCACTGTCACTCGGAAATACCATCGTAAAATGCGCGCCTGCCATGCCGGTACATGCAATCAGCATCAACGCTGCGAACGCGATTGTTATTATGCTTTTATTCATGTTTGTTACCTCTTGTGTTATTCAATATATGCGAGATATACTATAGGTGCTATCTCGGTGGTACACTGTTACAATCATGCGCCATATATAGTTTGCGGGCGCGCAACCCCGCGCTTTCCGAAACTCCCGCGACAGCGGCAGTGAAATATTACGAACCGAGAGAAGATAGCAATTAATTCCACTTATATGGAAATTGTCAGAAATTATACGTGGTGATTGGACTTATTTCTTAAATTAACCCGTGCATAGCAAAGGTTTTAAGTATTAAACATGCAATAAGTCTAATGCCATAAGTCTATATTGTGATTGATATGACTTGCATGACCACAATTAACAA
>JAUVWP010000043.1 GCA_030604085.1 Methanosarcinales archaeon
ATCTTCTGATGAAAGATTCCGCTCCTGAGAACTGATGTCGCATCAAGAGGTGAACCGTCCCGATCTTTCACGACCGCCACACGTATTTCCAGTTTACCCTCTGCAATCATCCACCCCAGAGCACGTACATTGTTTCTGACAAACTCGCCCTTAATGCTGTCGAAATCTTCCATCTCAACTCTCTCGATCACCTCAGATGGCTTTTCCAGACCGTCTCTTATCGCATCCACGTCTTTCTTTCGGAGAACGGCTCCTGCGATCAGTTTCATCCGACCATCGTTTTCCAATAATCCAGCGATCCCCCTCGCTGCCACTGCGAAAGCCGTTGATGAGAAATACCCCGCAAGCCTGACGTACTCTGTGGATTCCCCAAGAACCGGCAGGTAGAACCCGTTTAGCACATCATCCCTCCCGGAATCGTAACATGGCTGAATGCCCAGTTCACGAAAGCCCATACACTATTATACTGCGCCCGCATACCATATAATCCTTCTCTACAAGCACCGCCACCCGTCCCGCTTGCAACGCCCCGATGATTTTGGTGTAGGACAGGCTCGGAACCTTGCTCAAACCACCAGCTCCTGCACCATTGCTCCTTTTGCAATGATCCAGTCGTCTTCAACTGGCTCGAGGTAAAGTTCTACCGCTTCTCCGATGTTTGCCAGCGCTTCATCGATGGTATCACCCTCACTGATGCATCCCGGGAGCGATGGCACGTAAACCGTGTATCCGCCTTCGTCACTTGGCTCCAGAACGACTTTGAGCCCCATTTCATACTCTCCGAAAATCTTTGATTGTACGATAATTTTTGTTCTGTTGCTATTGACCTATATATTATCATGTTCCGCTTCTTTCACCCGATCCCCCGGAAGCTTCAGCACCAGTTCACGCGCCCACCCGGCACGTTAATGATCCGATACACTCACCGATCATAGAAAACTCTCCGCCGGATTCTCACACTATCCGGCATGATCACCGTGAATGATCTGAAAAGCTCCCCTGCATGATCCATGATAGTGGCGGCAACAATCTCTGCTTTGATCGCAGGTGATAATCCGGCAAGGCGAACGAGAACGATACCGGGCGCCACTTTGCCCTGGCGAAACACCAATTCGCCGACCTCTTTGTCCGCCGTTAAGAGTATCGCTTCTTCATGATTTGCCAGATTCAACACATCGTGATCTGAAATCCCGGGTTCTATCTCAGCAACATACAGCACAATATATCCACCGTGCCTGAGGCGATCCACGATTTGCCGATCCACGCACTTATCAGCAAGGAATTTCACTTTTTCCCCTCGCGATAGGGTAGACCACATCCGCCCGCAATGCAGCGGATGCGAATGCTAACGCAGCACGGATTTTCTCCTCGGAGAGGCGCGGGTGTTCCTCCATGATCTGTTTGATGCTCTCACCAGCAGCAAGTTTTTCCAGAATCGACTCCACTGTAATGCGTGTGCCCGCAATTACAGGTTTGCCCATCATGATTGCAGGGTCTGATTGGATGAGGTATTTTTGCATTGTGTATGCCTCTTTTGTAGATTGGAGTGCAGTGGATATATTTTTTTGGATGTGATATTAGCGTTTCTCCGCCTCGAACTGACCTGCGGATAGGCGAACTAAAGAGCAATCGGCATGACAAAGATGACGGTGGTGGAGATCCATATCACGATTGAAGATGGATTGCCGGTCCGATCTGATGCGGGAGTAAGGGCAGCTCCATCAACCGCCCCTTGCCACCCAACCAGTACATTAACACGATCTGAATATCCCAGTTCTCGATCGCATCCACGATATTTGGTCGCCCCTCCTGAAGCTTCAGCACCAGTTCACACGTCCATCCCCTACCTAAAACCCAAATACCCTCTTCGCGTGTTCCATCCCTCTATCAAACACCTCTTCGCCCATCCTGAGCGGTATATTCTTCTTTCTGAGAGTTTCCATTATCATTCGTACCGTTACACCTGTTATCTCTGATATCTCCTTCAAACTCCCCTTTTCATTCACGTAGAATTCGATCGCCTTCTCTATTCGGTACTGTTCCAGCCGTTCCTCTATGAATTTCCTTGCCAGCATACTCTTTGGTATGTGTTCTGCCTTTGCAAGTCTGTCAATTGCCATATCGATATCTGCGTTCAATCGAATGGTTATTGCGGTCGTATCGCTCATCTTCTCCTTTCCTTTGTGTGGTCAAGTAATCTGTATTGCGTTATCAACTACACCCTTCTTCGAGTACCCCTTATAAATCTCACAATCATGCTCTCGATTCTGCATAGTCCAGATGCCCGATTCTATCCCCATCTCCCCCGCGGTAGTCAAAGAAGCACGAACATGTCCTGTGAGGTGCTGATTGCCCGGAACATAATTGTAAATCCCCTCCTTCGACAAAAATCAGAAAATGGAGCGATGGTCAGCGGTTTCCCTTTCAGAAAAGATTAAATAACAGCAATAATCAGTATCGATATGGTGATCGTATGGAAAAAGAAATAGCATCCTTAAACATGCCGCCAGCGATGAGCCGGGGAATCGAGGCTCTGGTGGAATCCGGAGAATATCCATCGGGAAGCGACGTATTGACAGACGCTTTTCGCGTGTTTTTGGAAAACAAGCCCGAAAAGAAGACACTCATCGGCACAGAACTGTACCGGCGTGGGCAGGTATCTCTCATGAGGGCATCAGAGATTGCCGGCATGGACTTTGAAAGCTTCAAGGAAGTGCTAACAGATCGTGGTATCGGTATCAGGACGGCAACTCCAACAGAAGAGGAGTTGGAGGAAGAAATCGAATATCTCGGGATGTTGTGAATGATCGCAATCGATACGGATTTTGCGAGCGTGCTGGCTAAAGCGGAGATAATAGAGCTAGTTAAAGAACTGTTTTCCGGAAAACACTATCTGATAATCACTCCAAAGGTCTATGAAGAATTGCAAGTGCCAAAAGAGTACGGATATACCTATCCTGACGAGATATTCAGCAATATAGACGTCCTGATAGTAGAATCAAGGGAGCAGGAACTGTACCTGGATATGCTCGGTAGCAACCCAACTCTGGGCAGGGGTGAACTGGAGTCCATCGCTGTTTGTATGAATCGTTCGGCTATTTTTGCAACGCTCGATGAAAAAGCCATGGGGTTTGCCAGAGCTCGAGACACACCTGTACTGCACATACACACAGTTCTAAAAATGCTCTTGAAAGCAGAGTTATGCTCTGAAAAGGATGTGATGAACATCATCAAGAAGATTGAAAAGACGGACAGAAGGACGATCGAACTCAAGCTCGTACTTGTGTAGGCATAGAACAATCCAACCAGATCGCAGCACTGCATCTCACTCGTTTAGCACATAAATCGCCCTATCGCCCTCCGCGCAGCCGATCGACCCACTCCGGAACGCTCGCGTCCCCGGGCGGCATGTACGGCTTTATGTCCAGCACCGGCGTCCCATCGATCGCATCAAGCCCCCTCACGACAAGCCGGTTTTCGTCCCTCTCGACAATCTCAACAACGGTTATCCCGATCGGGTTTGGTCGACGCGGCGTGCAGAGCGCAAATATCCCGATGTACGGCATGTCAGCCCGCCTTTTCGGATGCGTTTTCATCTTCACAACACCTGCCACCCGGTGCAGGAAGAAGACGATCACGGCATGGGAAAACTCATCAAGCCCATCGAGCGCATCCGTGTACTGCGTCTCTAAAACGACCTCGGAGATTACATCATCCCATCGGTCGCGGGAAACGAAATCCTTCACAGGCGATCTCACGACCCCGATCTTTCTCACCGAAAATCTCAGGAACGCATCCGCAATCATCCGGTCGTGATCGAAAGCCAGTTTCGGGATCTGATCCTGGGCAAACAGCACTGCATCGGACGCGTCGGTTCCAGCAGAGAGCGTGCCGGATCCCGCCGCAAGGTAATATGCCGAGACCGTGTGCCCACGCGGGTCTCTCCCGGGATCCGAATATATGCCGACCAGTTCTTTGATCTCGATATCAAGTTTGGTCTCCTCCTTCGCCTCCCTCTTTGCAGCGGCTTCCACAGTCTCCCCCACCTCAACAAATCCGCCGGGAAGTGCGTAGTTCCCCTTGAACGGGTCGTTCTTCCGCCTGATCAGCACGATCTTCTGCTGGTACTCGATTATGATGTCCACGGTGAGCGCTGGTGTTTTTATCATTGTTGTTGTGGTCGAATTGATCCCACATAAGTGGTAAAAGCCACCGGATTTAACCACAGGGGACACAGAGAGCGCAGAGTTTTTAAATCGATCCTCTGTGTCCCTCTGTGCTCTCTGTGGTTATATTCCCTACCGATGTCGTTTATGTCAATCGCGATATTATGCATCCAACCGATCATTGCAGTTTGTATCATTTTTATCATGTCGAGAGGTACAGTACCAGAAGCGAGAGGAGCGCCATTGCAAGGAGGATCACCATCACCTTCTCTTCCTTCGCAATCATCTATCCGCCCTCCGGTTGCAGCACGATGAGGCGCCCAAGCTCCTCTGCTTTGTACGTGTGCCCCCCGGCAGCGAGCAATTTGATCAGCATCTCCTTTACGACGTTTATCGAATCCGGATCACGGTAGCCATGATCGACCACGATCCTGCCATCGCTGGCGCTGATGTCGATATGCTCAACGATGTGCATCGTCTCGTACAGGTGCTTCAGGCGTTTCAGGAAATCCGGATGCGCATCTCCGGCGGCATCTTTCATGCCCCGCTTTATGACGATCGTATCCAGCGGTATCCGGTTGGCAAGCAGGTCCTCAAACTCGTGCCTGTGTATCGTGACCATGTTGTAGTCCGATTCTGCGTGCAGATCGACCATAGTCTGCCAGAAGTCCGATTTTGCCTCCATCTCGCACGATGCCCTGTGCAAATTCCCGAAATGGTGCGACAGGTCAGTGTATGCCGCATCAGCGCTGTCCCTCCGCTGCATATCCATGCGTATCGACCTCGCCCTCCTGTTGACGCTGCTGACCCCGAGATGCTTCTGCTTTGCGAGAAACAACCCGACCATTCCGGATAAAACCTCATTTAAAAATACGCTTCTTCCGGTAATCACGGCAATGGCAGTCTTCGGTGCGATATCGTCATCATATTCCATAATTATGGCGGTCTGCCAGCCATATTCCTTCCATCTACGGTTGAGATGGTCGACCAGCTCGGATACCCTGTTGATGATGAGCGGATCGATGATATCATCCAGCATCTCAGGATCGACCAGGAGGTTTTTCGTGCATTTCAAGAACCATTCGAACATCGGATAATCGATCATTGCGCAGAAACCGTCTTCGATGAGCAGTTCGCGCGGGGAATGGTACTGGTCATCCAGATTCGCACGGCGTGCCTCATCAAGCGACCCATGATGCTGGATCATGAGATTGGCAAACTCGATGATATCCCGCACCGCCGCGCTGAGGTTGCCGCCATGCTGCTCGATCAGCGGTTCGATCTGTTTCAGATGATCCGATTCGATAGAGATGTTTTTTCTTACTATCATGCGTGACCACTGTCTGCGGAGTATTATCAGACACACTATGTTATAATAAGCAAGATAGATATATCTTTCGAGGGGTCTTCCCAATTACGTCTGTCCGAGCCATGGCGGCGGGATCGAATACGCCAGAATACCATAGAAACTTCTGTACTCGACGCCCCATCACTCAACCATCTGACGTGCTGCCAAACTCTTCCTCCGCAGCTTTCTCCCGACTGTGAAGAAGATGAAGATGTGTAGCCCGATGAGCGATAGGTGATGGATGCCGATCGGGATCGGGGACTGCCACAACCCGATCATGGATGCGACAGTGAGCACCACCAGCAAGAAGAGAGCAGCCGATGCGGTAAAGAAAATGATCGAGAGCGGACGCGCCCTTCTTCGCACAAATTTCCGGATCGGATCGATGATCCGGAGCACACCGGAAAACCGGCTTGTAGGCGGATCTTCCCTTGCGATCTCGGAGATGCCAAACGGCAGCGTTCGCTCGACAAGGTATCTGCTCCATGTATAGTATGCAGCCACATATATGATCAGCACGACCGACATCGCAGCGACCAGGATCGCATTGCCATACAGCAGGTCTGCAAGAATCGTTGTGATCGGTATGGTCAGTACCGGGACAAAGACCCATGCCCATACCCATGAGTTCTTCCACATCCGAAACTCAAAAGTGATCTCTGCCCACCACAGGACAAAGAGCATCGCCATCGCATACGGTATGATCGTCCCGTAAGCCCGCAGAAGATAGATGAATACGGCAAGCGTCACATTGATCAGGAGCACCAGCCGCAGAAACCTGAATATCTCTTCCCTGACACTGACCACTTCGGACCCTGGGTTGTGGACACGTTTCTGCATCCGGTCGATGTTCGTGTTCATATACTTAAGCTGAGCTGCCACATCGTTCATCGAGACCTGCGACTCCACGATGTCATTTAAGATCGGTTCGAGCCGTGCATAGATTCCTTTTTCAAATCCGAGATCGAGCAGTTGTTCGAAGAGGATACTCTTCTTGATAAACTGTATACTCCCGAAGAGCGATCCGGTGCCGATCAAAAGGAGGATCGCATTAAAAATGAAGTCGTTTCTTTCAAATTCTCCGGTGAGATTGTACATCACCGGGAATACCGAGATCGCTATCAGGTATACCGAGGCGCACAGTACAGAGAACGCCCCGAACTTCTCGGGTACCGTCAAACTTTGTTTTTTCTCTATTTTTCTCACCTTTTCTCGCTAAAAAATCGTTTTGCCCCCTTAACCGTTCCTGAAACTCCGATCACGCGAATGGAGGCACGTCTATCTCTGATCTCATAGATCGTGGCGAGCACGGCACGGGTGCGCGTAGTCTCCCTGTGCACGCATGAAACGATCCCTTCCGTGCCATCAAACGACAGCACCCGGAAATCGCACTCACTGCTGCCCGCGTCCCCGAGCAGCGATTGCGATGATCGATCCAGTTCGAGGGTGAGATCACGTCTCGATAGTGCGTCCGCATCATCAGGTAACATCCTGAAAGCGAGGTACCGCTTTCTCCCGCGCAAAGAGGGAAGGAGTCTCATCTAACATCACCGCGTATGGATCGCGTAAGCAATTCTCTCTTCTTTATCACCAGCAGGTAGGTCGATATGATGATACAGTGTATACCGACCAGCATAAGAATACATCCCGCCCAGAGCAGGGATACCCCTGGTATAATTTTGACGCTTATCGGGATTACCGCTTCGGTCGATATATGGGATCTCGTCCCGCTGAACTGTGCATACACATCACGCGTTACACCACGATTGATCATCGGATCGTGAACGTCCCCGAAGTGCGTAGTCCTGGTAAATCCGGTCGCACCGGCGCAGTAGGGTTTACCATCCTTGTAGACGTTTAGATGCGCAGTCTGCGTCCATGTGTCATCCGGATTCTGGAGGACGTCAAACGCTGCAAGCTCCATGCTCCAGCCGTTCCCTATATCCTTCGTTGTACCCAGTTCATCTACATCGTACACGACGCTTGAAGAGCTATCGAATGATGTGGTGGCGATTACGCCTGCTATCACCAATACGAAACTGATATGGACCAGGTTGATCCCTGTCGCCCGAAACCTCATGCGCCCGCGCATCCGCCTGAGATCCATTGAGAACTTGGACAAGATCGCAATAAACGCAAACAGAAACGTCGGAACAAACGCCCACACCGAAATCGATCCGAGTGCCTTTATAATTATTGAGGATGTCTGGTAAAATTCCCCTCCGCTATCCAGCAGTTTGTGACCCGGAAACATCGCAAGCAAGAGCGAAACCACGAATATGAAAATCAGTATGTATTTAAGGGAAGTATCATGGATCCTGCCATACGCCATACATACACCGGTCAGCAATATGAGCAATATCGCCGGAATAGCGCACCAGACATTGAAAAACTCCTGCGGGATTATGACCTTCGTGGCGAAGAGATGCTGCGAGACAAAACTGTATGTAAGTCCCCAGAAGCATACGAAAACGATTATAATCAGCAGGATATTCGTCCATAAAAAGGTATTACGCGTCGAAAAGATGGATTTCGTAGGGGCGGTTGTCACGCGGGTTCGTAGGAACTTACGCATCCCGAGTCCGGTTGCAACAATGCTGGCAGTGATTATGCCAAAGACCAGCAATCCGAATGTTGGCGTGCCTGGAAAGTCATGGAGCGAGTGGATGATCCCCTGTCTGGTGACCAGTGTCACGTAGATCGTGGACATGAATAAAAATATCGTTGCTACTGGTGCGGCAGTCGTATATTCTCTCCCCTCCTGATATCTGGAGATTATATGCAGCACAGCGGTTGCGAACAGCCACAGTATGAGTGTCGCGGTCTGCACAGGGTCCCAGTTCCAGAAACCGCTCCATCCGACGAGATTGTATGCCCATACGCCACCTGTTACCATGCATATCGAAAGAAACATCCACGAGATCCTGAGCCACTGCCGCGATATCCTGTGCCATCCTTCCTTGCCTGTGATGAGATGAGCAGTTGCAGCGGACGCGGGAACGATCGTCGCCGCGTAGGATATGAACGTGACGAACGGATGGATGACCATCCATATCGTGATGAAGACCGGATTTAATCCGTTGCCCTCTGTAGGAACCTGATCGATCAGCTCGGTGATCGGCCTGAACGGCTCGGACTTGATGCAGAGCAAGAGGATGAAGATCGATACGATCATCGCGATCAGTTCTGTTTTCCGGTGCAGCGGATTCTTAAATCCGTAATCCTCTATGATGAACCAGACCACAAGGATGGATGCCCATGCCCACAACAGATACGTTCCCTGTTGTCCTGCAAAGACCGCCGCTATCTTATACAGAAGCGGCATCCCGCTTGCAGAGTACTGCCACACATAGAGAACGCTAAAATTATCCTTGATGAAATAGCAGGTCATCAAGCCTATCGCAGCGCTTTGGAGCAACAGCGCCATCCGTGTCGTGGTAAGGATGTGGGTGGGATTGATCCGGTATCTACCGTAGAACAGTAGTACTATCACTGCAAGCAGCTCGCATATCAGTGCCGCGTATAGTAAGATCTCCCCACCGGTCATTTCATCCGTCTACCCCTGAGCCTATAGAATATTGCGATGATCAGTATTATGATTGCGATTGCACCTATAAATAGAATCTCCCTACGCAGGAACATCGCTTCGAGCACGCCTTTTGGTCTGGTCACGGTAAGCAGCACAGGTCTTGGTTCGCTCCATACGCCGCGTGAGTCAAGCGACTGGACAAAGATCGTGTGCCTGCCCTGCGACCACCCGGTCGTATTGAGGACCGCAGTAGCTTCGGTTGCCTATCCGTAATACTCGGTACGTGTGAACGTAAGCGGAGTCCCTTCTCCCTTCTCACCGGGTATATCAACGAAATACTCGATATACCTCACTTCCATCTTCCATCCGGTCACGACCTTCGCGTTCAGCACCGCCGATTCGCCTGCATGGACCTGATTGGGTGTGATCGAGATCTCTGAGACATGCGGGGTCACATCGAAGACCTCGAGCGTGTGGAATGTGATCGGATCCCTGCCGCCGTGACAGACATAGCAATCCTCTTCGTATCCGTGCGAAGTGCCGCTCATATCGGTCGCATTAAACGGCGGTTTCCCGCCATAATAGGTGTGACAGTCCTTGCAATCCCTTACCCTGACGCCTGCGACCCAGCCATCCCAGCCCGGGTCCTGCGAGCTTCCGAGCGGATACGGACTGTAATGGAACGGCGTATCCGTGACGTTGTGGCACTCGGTACACGTAAACGCCTCTGCCACATCGATCCCCTTAACCTCGCCTGCGACCATGATGCCGCCGCGCACCTCTCCCGCGCCATAAGTCAGGGTCTGCGACGCTGTGAAGTTCGTATCCCGGGCATGGCAGGTATAACATGATTCATCAACCTGGGTCCCGCCCTCTCCATAAGTATAAGTGAGATTGTGGTACTGATCCGCCTTCTCATTGTGGCAGAGCGCGCATGTGTAGGTCTTGTTGACCTCTTCGACGATCGCATTGCTGTAATGCGCTGCCCCGTATCCGGGGTGACATTCGAGGCATTCAACCTCTTCTTCGAACTCGCCGAGTCTCATGTGTTTCGGGTGGCAGTCTGTGCATAGGGAACCTGCACCGCTCGGCGCAAGCCCGAAGTACCCGCTCACGACATCGGTCGGCTCGTGGAACCTGCTAACACCGCTTGCGTTGTGGCACGGCTCGATGCAGTTTACAGCCATACATTCTACCGCCTTTCCGTGACTGAGCTTGTGGATCTGGGTGCGGGATGGGTACGGGAAGGTGCCGCCTTCTGCGTGGCAGTCGAAGCAGTAGCCCTTGAATGCAGTCTCGTTGCTCGCATTCAGGTGCCTGGTGAGATACGGGCTATGGATCGTTCCGTTGTGGCATTTGTCGCAGACGAGCGTCTCATCGACCTCTGTGGTATCAACGCTCTCTTCCGGCGCTCCGGGATAGTGCGTCCTGATCTGTCCGGGTGTCCCGTATTTATCCACCGCCTCTGCGCTGGTATGGCAGTCCTCGCATGTCCGTTCAGGCGGTATCACCAGTTCGCGGTCATGGAACGTCTTGACAACGCCGTGGCAGTCATCGCACGCTCCGCCCTTGTCATGCGCAAAGACCTGCGAAGCATCCCCGAACGCCGCGCCGCTCTCCACGTCCTGATGGCAGACCGAACAGTTATCTGTCGCTGGAAGCACGTCTCTCGATGCGTAATGGGATGCCTCTGCCTCGTAAGACATCTCAGGGATTATTTCATGCTCAGCCGTGCCGTTTAAGTGGCAATCGACACACTCGACCCTGATATCTATGCCCACGCCGCTCCCGCCCTTATAGAAATGCTCGTATATCGGCGGGGCGTCGAAGAGGTCATGTTCGTGGCATGTGACGCAGGGGTCAGGGTCCCAGTAATCTGGCGGATGGTCGTCTGGCTCTGTGCCGTTCCCGTGACATGCCCAGCACGCTTTGTTCATAAGACTGGTCATGGTTGCGTTGTACGTGGCATTACGGTTGAGACCTGCATGTACCGACTTTCCGAATGCATCTATATCGATCCAGACATCAGGCGGCGCAATACCGCCGATCTGGTGGCAGTCGAAACAGTCGCCGCCGAACGCGCCATGCAGGAGCATGTCCACATGGAATGTGGCTGGTTCGCCGCCGATCGTGAACTTCGTATCTTTCTTCAGATCGGATAGGTTGTGTCCGCCAACGGTCTTGTCCGCGTCCGTGACCCAGAGATCTGGCGACATGAACCACGCATCCTCGATCTGGACTAACTCTGTTCCGGTGCTGGTACTAACACTGGTACTGCTGCTGCTATTGCTGGCGTTGGTATCTGCTGCCGGCGCAAGCGGCGCGATCGTGATTATCAGTGTCAGGATGATTGTGAATATGAATATATTTTTAGGGTGTATCTTCAGCGTCACGCGGGCGGCGCGCTCAATAGCGTTTATAACGTATAACATAAATAGACAGATCGTGTGGATGGCACGACTAAATCCATCCCCTCTTATATTTCGTGCCATTCGCGTAATCTTACTCATCGCCTGAACACCTCCGCGATCCGCATCTCAAAGACCGTCACGTTATTCATCGTATGCCCTTCTTTATCGGTTATTGTGGTATTGTACGTGAAGATCTCGCCTTCAGGAACAACCTCGCGCTGGAGGACACTACCGTCCTTTGAAAGTTCCACCAACGCCTTCCTGCCCACAAGATCGACCTCTGTGATCTGTAGCAGATATCCGTAGCCGAGATCCCATCCTGACTGCACATACTGCATCCTGTGTTCGCGTTCAGTGAAGTTGATCGGAATCCGTCCGATGGTGATGTCATCTGAGTCGCTATGATCGCCGTCTGCGCCTCCGTTCCTTAGAACCACATAGCTGTCGCCGTCATCGGGAGCGTAGTACCGGTATCCATCGACATGGCAGGTGTAGCATGGCTTGTTCTCGGTCTCGAAGTGTATGCGGGACTTGATGATCAGTCCCTTGAATGTGACGACACCCATCATGCCGCTGGTGAAGATGTCATCGACCTTAAGATCGACGATGGTCGTGTAACTGCTCTTGTTTGACTGTCTGTGCTTGTAGGTCTCGTGCCCGGTTCCGTAGAGTTGGTCGCCGGCATTGCTCTTTGACTTGATCCAGTCCTTCTTGATCTCGTACTCGAAGACTCCGCCCTCGCTTACCAGTTCCCTCTGGACTGACACCCCGTTGTGCGCCAGGTCGATCCAGACGCTGCTTCCTGTTGAACTGACCGGACCTACCACGATCTCGTATTCGTTCTTCAGCCGCCAGACCTCGCCTGTCCGGAGTGTATTACTTGTGTCGCTTGCGTTCTCGACGTACTCATAACGCAAGATCTCTCTCGGGTCAGGCGCATCGCCCCATTCCCTGCCGATGTCCTTGTTCTCGTGGCATGAGATGCAGTCCCTGGTGTCGAGGACACTTGGCACGCCGTAATGCGCACTCATCGAGTCACCGTTGCTTGTGTCGACACCGGCAGCGATGATACTTGGCGGATATATGATGTCGTTCCTGTGACAGTCCGTACAACTCGCCTCTGTCCACACCACGGCATCCGTCTCAATGCCGTTTGTGACATGCTCTGCGATCGGTGGTGCGCCATAATAGATGTTGGTCACGTGGCAGGAGGCGCACTCGTTCGGCGGTTTGATGCCCGGATGCTTCACGAGCAGCTCCACATCGATCTGGAAATCAGGTGTGCCTGTAACACCGGTGACACATGCCTGCCATGTTCCGTTGATTGGCATGTAGATCCAGTAGTACTCGTAATCGCTGCCGTTCACGTACTTGATATCAGGCAGTGCTGATGAATTGATCTCGGTTCCGTTCGGATACTTAAGCGTCAGATCGAGATCACCGTAACTCCACCTGATCGTGATATTCATCTCTTTCGTACCCTCTGGAACGCTTATGTTGTAGCACACGGTAGTTCCGGCTCCAATACTTCCAGGGATACTGACCGGCAACGGCGTGTGACAGTCTGTGCAGTTAGCACCTGCATGGATGGATGAATAAAATCCGTCCTCATCAATAGTATACTCCCCAAGATCGTCATGACATGCGAAGCAGAGCGAGTTGTTACCCGGAGTCATCACAGGTACGGTAAATACATCGTCGTGTATCCTGCCGCATCCGTGACATGCCGCGCAGTCTTCCCCGTGATCGATATCTGCATTCTGCGGATCCACAAAGACATTGGCAAACTCCTGTCCTCCTCCGAGGTGGCAGTAGGAGCAGTTGGTGGTATTTACGTTATCAATTTTTACCATCATGTCGTATCTCGGCCTCCCGTAGTGCGATACATTTGCCGCTTCGCTTTCGACCTCGTAACCGTGTTGCAGTATCATCTCTGACTTGTTGTGGCAGCCCATGCACTCAGGTCTCACCTTAATATCCGTTGCGTTTCTTGTGTGCTGTACTGCCTGCAGTGCACCGTACACTTGCTCAACTAACGGGTTCACATGGCAATCCTCGCAATCGTTAGGCGGAATAATGCCCGGATGCTTCACGAGTGGCTCTACAGCGAGCCGGAAGTCAGGTGTGTCTGCAACACCTGTGACACACGCCTGCCATGTTCCGTTGATTGGCATGTAGATCCAGTAGTACTCGTAATCGCTGCCTGTCACGTACTTGATATCAGGCAGTGCTGAGGAATTGATCTCGGTTCCGTTCGGATACTTAAGCGTCAGATTGAGATCGCCACCGGAACTGGAATTCCATCTGATCGTGACGTTTAACTCCTTTGTCTCCTCTACCACACCGAAGTTGTAGCACACAGTATCCCCTACGCTGACGTTTTGATTGATCCTGACCGGCAGCGGCGTGTGGCAGTCAGTGCAGTTGGCACCTGCATGGATGCCTTTGGTGAACCATGTCTCGTTGACCGTGTAATTTTCAAGATCGTCATGACATGCGAAGCAGAGCGAGTTGTTACCCGGAGTCATCACAGGCACGGTAAATATATCGTCGTGTATCCTGCCGTAGCCGTGACATGCCGCGCAGTCTACACCGTGTGTGATATTGGCATTGCTCTTATCTACAAAGACATCATTAAACTCATCCCCTCCACCGAGGTGGCAGTAGGCGCAGTCGCTGGCAGCGCCGTTATCAACGATGATATCGGTTCGATTCCTGCCATAGTGCGAGACAAAGTTTCTCGCGCTGGGGTTATTGACATCGGCAGTCGGAGGCATTCCTGAAACCAGTGACTTGTTGTGGCAGGTCGTGCAGTTCACGGCAGTGACCACATCGGTGCCGTCTGGCTGGTGCTCGAGTGCCTGCCGCGGCGGTCTCGGGAGATAGTCCATGTTTATCGGGGTTGCGTTAAAGTGGCAGTCGGTGCAGTTGGGCTTGAGCCTGAAGTGCTTCGGATCCAGAAGTTGCTCTGTATAGTTGTTGTGGCAGCCCCAGCAGACCATGCTGATCGTGGTGTTGTTCGTGGAATCGAAGTCGCCTGTGATGTTGACATGCACGCTTCCGAAGAACCCATCTCTATCGATGATCGGAAGTCCGCCTGTTGCGTTCATTCCGCCTGATAGGTGGCAGTCGGCACAGTCGCCACCGGCTGCGCGTTCCGGTTCGTAGTGCGGATCGTTGTGGCAGCGGAGGCAGTCTTCGTATGTTGTATTCCAATAATCTGAATAGATTGAAGTGTGTCCGCCCGGCGGGGTCTGGTGGCAGTTCACGCAGTCGAGTATGCCGACGTCGTGGAGTGCGTTGTGGCACGCCCTGCACGTCACATCATCGCTACCATCGTCGCCGATATCGGTATGCGTGTACGCCAGGCCATAGTTGTCCCAGTCAGGTATTGTAAGTCCGGTCTCTGCGTCTTCACATCCTGCTGGTGGGCTTGCCTGATGACACTCGCTGCAGTTCCAAGGGATGTGGATGACCGGCTTTCGTGCGATATTGTAGTTCGAGGTGATCGTGTAATTGAATTTCCCGGTCGATCTGGCAAGGATCCTGACGACCCACTTGCCCTGCTCCGGGGAATCGGAATCGAAGGTCACGACGTTCAGGTACTCCCCGTACGGATAGCAGATCTTCCCACCAGCCACAAAGATGGCGGTGCCATTGACGCTTGGAAGCAGGTATGTGCCGCGCCACGGATCGCTTCCGTTCAGGTCCTCAAGTCCAGTGGTGGTGTTGTCGACTGGTCCGATGAGCGATACCAGGAACGCATGATTGGTATCCTCTGCCACAACAGTCACGTTGATGCCTGACGTGTCATCCACATCGATTATGTATGTCTCGGTGCTCTCCTCGTAACTCATGAACTCGGGCACGTAATCGTTGAGCGTTCCGTCCAGTAAACGGACACCGGAGGTAAACGCCGGATATGTCAGGTTGCCGTGGCATTTATCGCACGAAACGTTACTGGGAACTCCGTAGGTGATATCTGTTCCATCCAGAGTGTGTAGCGCCACCTGATATGAGACGCTACCGGTCTTATCGTGTACGAATTTTGTGTGGCAGTCGACGCAGTCAACAGGCGCGGATGCGGATGCATGTGACGGCTGGTCGAATGCACCCTGCACGAGCGGTCGCTTGACCGAGGTGTCACGGTATATTTGTATATTCACATTGGTCTTGTTGAATATCTCGACCCAACCCGCGTCTCCGCAAATAAAGCCGCCATAATGCCCGTACACGATCTCGTGGAGATGCACAGGCGTTGCGCGCAGGAACTGGGATGCAGAGGGCGTGTGACATGCGGTTAAGCAGTTGGTTGCGGTCGATGATGTGATGTTATCGGGATGGACGACATCGGTCAGGGTTCTATTCGATGGATCGTTCGTCGGAGACCATGCATCGTGGCAATTGCTTGCCTGACAGCCCCAGAGCGTGGTGTCAAAGGTCGTCACGACAGACGCAGGATCGGTACCATTGATCTGATTGGTGAATTTGATCTCGTATCTGCCTGAATAGGTCTCGTTGGATGCATAGTAGAATATCCCGCCGTAAAGCCCCTCCGAGTACTCCTGAAGTTTTATCGTCTCGGTTCTGTTAGAGTAGTACGAGGGATACGAGACCTCGACCACGAGTTCGGGGGGTGCCGATGTTGCACTGTCCCTAAAGATGGTGCTGCCAAACAGCCGCCATTCGAAGAACGGAACGATTAAACCGTCGGCAACGACCTTGATATCATCGATGTACCAGCCCTCATCAACGCCGCTTGAATCTGATACGAAGTTGAATGCAAGAATGATATCCGTGTTATTGTAAGCATTGAGACTGATCGTCTTCTCATCTGGCATGCCTGTCTGGTCTCCAGTGTAATTCGCAAGTTCGGTCCACGTCTTTCCATCATCGGTCGAGACTTTCACATAACCGTAGTCGCCTAGAGCTATCCGGTGCCATGTATAAAATGTCAGTTCCGGGTTGTAATGATCTGTGAGGTTGAGAGGCACCCAGTGCCAGATATCCATGTTGTTGCTGTAATTGCCGGTTCCGTCGTTGTCCGCCTTCCATGAATATGTATTCAGCCCCACGCGAAACCGTGTCTGCGAGAGACTGAAACTGGGCGGGGACAGTCCACCGACCG
>JAUVWP010000154.1 GCA_030604085.1 Methanosarcinales archaeon
CTCGAGGACAGACGGATCTGCCGCCCCATAATCAGCGAGTGCGATCGCAACGAAACCGGTGAGCGCGTATCCCCCCTCCATCCCGCCGATCATCTCCTGATGGCAGACGAAACCGATCGATTCCCATGAGCCATCGCTGCTCTGGTGCGCACAGATCCAGTCGGAAGCATCTGCGAGAACCGAGTCATCGATTGACGTCACGTCCCGTGCACCTGCAAACGAGCCGAGGACGAACGATGTGAGCCAGAGACTGCCGCCCTCGCGTCCACCCTCGCCGAATGCTGAGAACGAGCCGTCGTCGTGCCTGAATGTGAGCTGGCGCTGGTAGCCGGTTATGATGAAGAGTTCTGCCTTTGCCTGAACTTCGGGGTTGGTCTGGTCGGTCGCCTTGAGGTAGCGCAGAACTTCGACGTCCGGCGCAAACATGATCATATTCTGCTCGCCGCAGCCAAACGGCATGTTAAGGAGGCTATCTAAACCGTTTATCGTCTGCGCAACTATGCTTGGCGTGAAACTGACCAGAACAACCCCTGAATCATCAACGATTCCCGGAGGAAGTGCGGCATCGAGCGTGATGCTGCCGGTACCTGCATCCAGGTTTCCGTTCTCAACGATCTCCTGTCTCGTCCCCTCTGCCTCGACGATGATCTCTTTTCTCACGGCATCAGCCGTCGCTTTCGTCTATGCTGCAATCTCGATTGTGTGGGTGCCGATCTCGGTCGGCGTGATCGTGAAACTCGTGTCTCCGACGCTGTTTGCGCCGACCGGCACGGTTACCACCTCATCGCCGATGATCTCGAACCAGTCACCTGTCGAGAGCGTTAGTTTGACATCCTGCTGCATATCGAGGTAGTTATAGACCTGCACCCGGACCGGGAAGACCTCTCCGCGGGTCACAGAGTACGGCAGGTCAGGTTCGAGGAAGAACTCCTGAAATACTGTGAGGTGCCCCTCTGCTATCCCGATCCCCTCCTCGGATGTCGAGACCGCATGGAGCCGCCACGTCGTGATGCTATCAGGCGCAGTGAGATCGATCTGTGCGCGTCCTTGGTCGTCAGTGAGGAGGTCCGGCATCCAGAGCCATGTCTCAGGGAAGAACTGGCGCACACGCTCGACCGTTGCGAGTTCATCGTCTGCTTCCGCTTCCCCGGAGAGTGCCGCGGTTGGCATGGCTGCTGGCGCAGGCATCGCTTCCGCCTCTGCTTCCTCGACCATTATATCCATCGCAACCACATCCCCGCCTGCGACACCTTTCCACATATCCCGCGCCTCCGGAACCGGTGTCTTCGGGATCTCGAAGGATGGCGATGCGAGCACCTGCATCCCGGCATCGTCCAGAATATCGTACGTTCCTACCAATCTGTTTTCATAATAGCCCCCGTACTCCGGATGAATCTCGATCTGTGGCGCCATAAACCGCTTCTCCAGTTCATCAAAGACCTGTTTGAGATTGAGCCGCCCGGCACTCAGAGCATATACCGATTCGTCAACGATCGCAACGCCGATCATCGATCCCACCCTCGCGTCAAAGTTCACGCGCACAGCATCTCCAGGAGCAACGGTATCGCTGCCAAACTTGCTCGTTAGATCGACGCTCGTCTCGAAACGGACCTCGAATGGCAGAACATCGGCAGAGACCTCGCTATTCGGATTGATCATATATGCCACGATCTTTGCGGACGGGCTCATCTGCGGCGTGACCTGAACCGCAATCTCGGACCTCTCGCTCGTGCCTGAGTACACGGTTCTGCCGTTTGCGAATATATCATAGAATACCGTGCCCGGATTGGTCGAGTGCACGGCAAAGGTGATCGTATCGCCGACATTGGGCACGCCATCGCTCGTCTGCGCGATATGGATGAAGCTTGCGCCCGGCGAGTACGCAGCATCGAGATTCACGCTCCGGCGCACGACAGCGCCGCTCGTGTCGCGGCACTCCGCCCCGAGATAAGCGCCTGTGCAATTGTCAGGGCTCGTGTAGGATATGATCACGATCCCGTTTTCGGTCGAGACAGTATCGTCTCTCACAGTTTCGGTGTAACCGGATTCATGAAACACTGCCGTGACTGAAACGTCCGTGTCGATCGCGTTTCCGTCAGGGTCTTTTGTTACGACCAGCACCTCAAACGAAAGTCCCGGCTTTACGGTGCTCGATTCAGGGATCAATTGGAGAATCGTGTCTGATTCCACGATCTTTAAAAGTTCTGTCGTGGTCTCGGTGTGATTTCCGGTATCCGTGACCGAGATGTTTAGCATGAGACTCCCCTGCCCGCCTGCGCCATAAGTCCCTGCGATCCACTCGACTGCGGGCAGTTCGAACTCGGCAGAGCCGTTCTCGAGAATTGCGCTGTACGTGGCATAAGTCTCCCACGTTCCGGTGTACTTGACCGCCTCGATCTCGACAGAACCATCGACTGACTTACCGAAGAAGTAGTTTGCAGAAACTGTGCCTGCGATTTGGTCAGATACGAGGAACCAGTCCTTCCTGATCTCGGTCTCGATCTCAAACTTCGGGAGCATGTAGCGCTCGACCTCGATATCCACCACAGACTTCGATTCGCCTGCCTCCGCCTTGATCTTTTACGTCCCGAGATTCGGCTCGGTCGATAGCGGCAGATCGAACATGGCTACGCCGAAACCGTTCGTTTCGAGCGTCTCCCGAAAGACCTTGATACCTTTCGCATCCGCAATCTCCAGTTCGACAGAATCTTCGATCGGCTTTAGATTGTTGCTTAAAAGGAGGATTCTTCC
>JAUVWP010000155.1 GCA_030604085.1 Methanosarcinales archaeon
AGCTTTACCCCTCCGCTCCCATCGTAGTAGATGTACTCATTGGTATCACCCATGGGATAATCAAACTCCGATGTTCGGGTGTTTACCAGCACGAAATCATTATCCAGCTCGCCGTAGTAGATCTGTGGCACATCGATTTGCAGTTCTTCATCAGGAACCGTATATACAGGAGGAATATCTTTTATGAGATAGTTTGGCATGCCCTCTTTTGTGACGCTGTTTACAGGGCTCATCACAACGCCAAAACCGTGCGTATATACCAGATGGAGATTCACCCACGTCTTTGCTTGCAGCCGTTCCTGATTCATCTCTCTTGGAGCGATCATCACCTCGGTGTAGCTTCCGTTGATCTCGTACCGGTCGATGTCAATCCCTGAAAGGTCATAGTAGAGCCTCATCTCCTGTGTTTGCTTGTACGTCTGTATGAGCGGTCTCCAATCCAGAATCCTGGCATTATCCAGCGTCTCCGTCGCGTTCGATAGGATTTCAGGAGTCATCATCTCGACAGAGAAGTCTTTCTCCTCTACGTCAGTCAGTCCGTAAGCGATCTTTGTGAACCTGATGTTATTCTCGATGTATGGCTGTTCCAGCTTCTCCTCGTTTGGTGTAACCTTGAAAGCCTGCACAATCCCCGGGATCACAGCCGGACCAATTACGGATGCCAGTAGATAAATCACGATTACGGACACCAGTATAGGCCTTTTTCCCGGTCTCTGCTTCCTTGAGATTACGAATATCCAGACGTAACACAATGCTGCGATGATTATCGCCATGATCATCAGTATCCTGATTACCGGCAGGTATGCGACGACATCAGAGTAGCCAGCCCCCACCACAATCCCTTTTTCAGAGTACATGATTCCGAATCTGGCAAGGTAGTGACCTGCAGCGAGAAGGACGAAGAAGAACGATCCAAGGACTGTTAGATGCACCAGTGCCTTCTGCCCCATGCTTGAGATTGCTGATTTGAAGTCCGCACCATGTATTGTACCGTCCGGTGCGATGATCTCTGGCTGTTTGAAGAAGCGGACTATGGCGGACTGCAGGTAATCCACAAGCACCATGAGGATCGTGATTATTACACAGGCCATCAGGAAGTTCCGGAAAGCGAGCATGAATGGCAGGGAGAAGACGTAAAAGGATACGTCCTTTAAAAAGATCGGGTCCTGCAGGTTAAAGGGCACCTGATTCAGGTACTGTAGCACTACGAACCATTTGGCAGAGCTTGCAAGCCCTACAAAGAAGGATATGACCAGAACAGCCATGAACTTCAGCTTGAAAGAAATCTTTGACTCGTTCAATTTCGAAGAGATCCAGAGATTGATCAGGGCAAACGCGAGGAAAAACGATGCTGAGAGTATAAATAGGAGTACTTTCGCCTTTAAGCTGATCATGAAGATCTGGGATGCGCCAAGAGCATCGAACCACCAGTAATCGGTGATCAGCCGGACTATCCCTGATATGGACAGGATGAAGATCACCAATAGGGCGATGGCAATAGCTTTGAATCGATCCCTGTCCTGTTTCATAGAGGTGAACAAGGGGCGCATCTTTTATAAAGACTGTGGAAAACCTCCGCAGTGCTGCAACCAGAGAGCCTGCATCCTCGACCACGGCAGGTACACGAACTGGCGTGAGTGGGGAGTATTCGATTATATGTTTGATATGTTTGATATATTTGATATGTTTGATATGTTTGATATGTTTTAGCAGGTGAATGGCGCACAGAGCACACTCGAAAGTTGATAATGAGATTGATCGGAATGTTTATGAGTTATGCGGGCTGACTGTAAGGATGTAGTGAGTGTAGGGGGCTTGGTACAGCATGAATACTATAGGGGAACGTATGTGGCTACTTATGTCAGTCACAATATTTCTGTGCGTCCATTCCGTGGCTGCATGGTCTGACGGCGGCTACAGCAGGGATGATCACTACGGCACGGAACTACCAGACAAACCATCCCCCGAGGATGGCATATCAGACCTCAATCGACTCAATGATAATGAAACACTCCGGTTGGGTGCGTTTAACATACAGGTATTCGGAAAAAGCAAAGCATCCAAGCCCGAAGTCATGGAGATGCTTGGAAAGATTATCCGTACCTACGATGTCGTTGCCATACAGGAGATCAGGGACAAATCCCAGACCGCGCTTCCCTCACTGGTCGATGTCGTGAATGCGAACAGCAGCACGCCATACGACTATGTTGTGAGTGAACGGCTGGGGCGCACATCCAGTAAAGAACAGTATGCCTACATCTACAACAACCAGACCGTTCGACTGACCTACACACCGCACACATACCCTGAGCCAAACAACACTGATCCGTTCCACAGGGAACCATACATCGCGTCTTTCAGGGTGCTTGATGGCAACTTCGATGCCACCCTCATCACGATCCACGCCGATCCGAATGAAGCAACAGAAGAGATAAACGCGCTCGATGACGTGGTCAGGTATGCGCAAAGCACGTATCCGGATGAACGGGACTTCATTGTCATGGGCGACCTGAACGCCGACTGTAAGTATTTCGATGAGGATTCAAATTCTACGATGCACGGCAGCGAGTATTACTGGTGCATAAACAACAGCGTTGATACGACCACGAAATCCACCAACTGCAC
>JAUVWP010000149.1 GCA_030604085.1 Methanosarcinales archaeon
CCCGATCGCCCGCAGAATTCCCATCTGCCGCCTCTTACTCACCGTACTCACATAGATCACGATAAAGATCGTGATTCCCGCAACAAAGAAACCGATGACGCTTATGAGCGCATTTATCGCATCGAAATTCTGTGTTATCGTCACAACGATGCCTGCGTAGACCGACCATGTTTTGATATCCTCATGAACGCCGAGCATGGTGAACTGCTCCATGTATTTATCCTCGCCTCCCTTCCCTTCAGTCTTAACAAGGATCTGGGACGCCATATCAGAGGTTCCAAGTACTGATTCCATCTTTTTTTCAGTGATGTATGCCAGCTGGTTCGACTGGATGAAGTTCGTATCAAAGATCCCTTTTATCCGGTACTCCCGCTTGACTCCGTTCTTGAATGCGACCTCCAGGGTATCGCCGACCACAACTCCGTCGAGCGAGAGGTGCTCGAGGCTTCCGCCATGCCCTCCCGCGATCTCTTTTCCGATGATAATCTCGCCCCGGTCATATTTGCTCAGATACTCACCCGCAATCATCATCTCAGGGACGCTGCTTACCATAATCTCATCATCGGGATTTACCGAGCGCACGGTCCATGCACCACTCTTCTTTTTGTGCGTGATGGTCGAGGCAGTGATGTACTGCGCCGAGGTTCCAAGAACCCCCGGGACGCTATCCACCTTCTTCAGTATCGAGTCAGGGTTCTTGATGTAAGTCTCCTCGTCCTTCGGCTCAATTACGATATTGCTATAGAGTGTCTCGATCACCTGATTCTCGGATGCGTCAGTCAATCCGGTAAAGAGCGAGGACATGAACATGAGGTTCACGAAGGCGAGCGCCATTATGAGGATTGTGAGCAGTGTTGTTCCTTTGTTGCCCTTTGCGATGGACTTATAGGCGAGGAATGCTGAAACCTTGAGTTCTGTTGTTGTGGAGGTCATTTTAATCGATCCGATATGTTTTGATTGGGGTTATTCGTGTCATTCGTGATTTTTTAGTGCCTATTTTAGATCATGAATGACACGTTTGGACGAATCGCACGAATCCAATCCATTCATTTCTTCCTGCGAAGATAGAGTACACCGACAACGATGAACGCAACCGCGGCGAGAGCCGGGATCAGCATATCGCTGTTTCCACCGTCGCCAACATACAGTACCAGTTCTTCGGTTGTTTTGTGATCCCCGAGATCGTCTTTGTACGAGATCACGGCGTGATACGGGATATCGCCGCTCTCTGTTGCGCGGAAGTTGAAGATGCAGGGTGCATCATCGTCTGCCTCGATCTTGCCGAGGAATGCGGTCCGGGTGCCCTCGAACGGGATATTGATCGTTACTTTCACAGACTCGGCGTCGCCGTGTCCTGAATTTTCGATCTGGAGCATGAGTGTCATTACATCACCGGTTGCGGGGTTTTCCGGGTTTGTCCTCACGCTTGCGATGCAGAGATCGGCATCCCCCACCACATTGATCCCGACAGAACTCTGAGAGGTCCCGTTTCCACCGCTTTCATCGTTGTAGCGCATCGTTATCGGTATCGCGTACGACGAGACTTTCGCACTGTCGCTTGCCATAATCCGGTAACTGAGTTGCTCTGACGCATCCGGGTCAAGTCTCTTGATAACTTTCATATCCGCGCCCATCGGCACGAACGGGAGGTTATCAAGCGCAGCAGTCACCTGCACCGTGCTTGCGATTCCGGTCCCCTTATTTGAAACACGGAAACTGAGATCAAACGTATCTTCCGGCTTTATGATCTTCGGTTCAATCGTAATGTCCGAGATCACGAGTTTTGGTGCGCCACGTACCACAACCGGAACAGTCAGGTTCTGCTCGCGGTGCGCTCCGTCATCAGACCATGTCACGCCGAGTTCGACCTCGTAGTTGCCTGAAACCGCGCCCGGGTCGATATAGAGTAGATACGTCTCGACGTGTGCGTCGTATCCGATGATCCGGTCATGCCTTATGATCCGGTCGTTCTCGTTCTTGAGAATGATTGGCGAATCTGGCATGATCGTGAGCACCGCGTGTTCTGCCGCACCTCTGCCGTAGTTGTCAAGCGTCACAGATAGCACGAGATCGCGTCCCGGCTCAACTGGCTGGGGTGCAAGTTCGTTTACCGTGATTTTAATATCTGTGTTGCCACTGCCCGGGGCAGCGCAGCACATCGGTGCGGTTGCAATCGCTGTGATTGCTATGAGTGCGATCATTCCAAGCAGGATGATCGGTCTGAGTATTGTCCTGGTATGCAATTGTATCACCAGAGTAATATTGGCAGAACGTGACAATTAAATGTCCCTTCGCAGGATATGGATCGATGCAGGATCGATGCGACGGGGGTATGATCGACGCCACTGTCAGCAGGGCAAATGCGTTAACAGCACCCCGCTGCAGATCACCGCAACTGCGCATGAAGCCGTATGATGTCAGACTTCGTCACTATACCAAGTATCTTTGACTGATCAGCCCTATCGACCACCGGAAGTCTCCCGATATCGTTTAACACAAGTTTGCGCAGCGCATCCTCAAGCGACTCATCAGGATATGTCACGATAAGCGACGTGGCAGGCGCCATCACCTGCTCAACGAGCACCGATTCGCGATCTTCTATCGGCACGCGTTCGGCATCCTTGAATGTCACGATGCCGACAAGGCGGTTATCATCGAGTACCGGATACCCGATGTGCCCGTACTTGGTGATCAGGTGGAGCACGGTCTGGACGCTGTTCGTTGGATTTGCGGGCATGATATCGATTGACATAGCATCGCTCACGGATGCGTTCTCGAGAATGTCGATCGTCAGTTCCTCGCGGTGCGCTGGCGAATCCACCCTTGCAGGAACCTGCTTTTCATAGATCGTCCAGTTGCTTGTCACAAGGTACGCAATGGTCGAGGCAAACATCAG
>JAUVWP010000035.1 GCA_030604085.1 Methanosarcinales archaeon
AGAAGAGAACAGAACAGTGCGCTCCTCCGGTTCTTTCCCAGATTTCAGAGATGATCGAATCCATGACTTCAGAAATATGCTCTTTTTCGATTGTAACAAAAGATTCGGTCGCGTACTTCTCGTCTGATGTCTCTGCGTGCACGCATATCTCGCCCCTTGATACTTGCACACCGGAAACGCCGGATGCGAGCCCTTCGCAGATGATATGACCGACACCCAGTTCCTCGAGCTGGGTGGGACTTGCGATCAACTCACCGATGAACTCGTTGTTTAAGTATAACTGAAAAGATTCCTCGATGCAGACGTCATCGATGGTCTCTGTCACGCAATCAGGGTCCACGCGAGTTGCAGGCGACTCACAGATGCTCATCTCGTCTCCTCCCCGACCCATTCCAGATACTTGTCATATCCTTCGATTATCGGAAGAGCGATGATCTCAGGAACTTCGTAACTGTGCAGTTCGGTTATCTTCGAAATGATCTCCTTCGTTCTTTCTTTTCTCGTTTTGATGATCAACAAATCCTCTTTTTCGGCACACGATTCTCCTTCCCACCTGAAATATGATCTGACCCCTGCAACGTTCACACATGCTGCAAGTCTCCCCTCAATAAGAGCTTTCGCTATCGCTTCTGATCGGTCGGGCGGTGCTGTGCAGAGGATCACGACCGATTCATCCATCGACCCATCTCCCACCGTCCTCTGACAGTTCCTTCTTCCACATCGGTACCCGTTCTTTCAGCTCATCGATCACATACTCACATGCAGCAAACGCATCCTTCCGGTGCGGGGCGCCGCACACGATGAGCAGTATGTTATCGCTCACAGCAAGCGTTCCTGTGCGGTGGATGACGTCAAGAGAGGTCAGGTTGAACTGCCCGAGTGCCTCGTCTCTTATCCGCTCGAGTTCCTGCATGGCAAGTTCAGTATACGCCTCGATCTCCATGCCAACGATCCCGTCGTTCCGCACGATGCCAAGGAACGTGACTACCGCGCCTGCATCAGGGTGCTTCGCCTTCCCGATCAGCTCACCGATCTTGAAATCCTCTTCTGTAATCTCAATCATCCTAACCACCTGCCACCGGAGGGAATATCGCAACCTCGTCGCCATCCGCAAGTTTGGTCTGGATCCCGCTTAAGGACTGGATATGCCTCCCGTTTACTAGTATGTTCACATACTTCTTGATTCCGCCGGATTCGTCGAATATCATGTCATGCGAGCCGTGCGGTGCGCACAACCCTGTGAGCAGATCCATTACGGTGGCTTTTCCGTCCAGTTCGACGCCCAGTTCCTTTCCGAATGCCTCCCTGAATCGTGCGAATGCTTTTACCTTGATTATCATGCCGTGACCTCGTTTATGTCCCGTACCCTCTTCAATGCCTCGATCGCATCCTCCATCTTCAGATCCCTCTTCTCCGCTTCGATAAACCTCCTAAAACGCTTGAGAGCGTCATCATCTATCACACCCCCCGCAGCATCAAGTATCCGCTGGTAGGTCCTGTCAGGGAAGTACAGAGATTTTGCAATTCTTAGAACCTTCTCGCAGGCATCTCTATCGATCACCCCCTCTGCTTCCGCTATCCGGAGATTATACCGTATGTTGACCAGCGGCTCAGAGAGGGGCTTGAAATACACCGGATCAAAGAAGAGAGCAACCTCATCGTCTGATACGAGTTTTCCGCTCTTGTACCACTCGTATATCTTTCCAACCCCTTCCATCCCGTACAGATCCAGTTCAGATGCCCTGAGTGCCCCCATACTCGATGATCCGATCACCCTGACCCCTTTCTTCAGAGCATAGAGGATCTCCCGATGAGCTACCGCAGAATCCTGAAAGAATACGCCGTCTATGAGACATACAATCTCTGCGCCATCGTTAGCCGCCCTGGAAACGTCTCCTCTCTTTGCAGGCGGCAGGTACTCTACATCACACTCCGCATCAAGGATCTCCTTTGCAGTCTCCTTATCCACGCTTGGTCCTACGAAGACGACGATTCTTGTTCCTTTCATCTTTACACCGCGTCCCGATCCGCTCAGAATCCATCGCATAGACCTCCAGTCCAGGAACGATCACCCTGACAACAGGAACATCGATCTCGCTCCTTGTCAGGTCCACAACGATCACGCGATCCATTCCGGCACCTTCGAGATTTTTGATCATGTATCCTATGTCGTCCAGAAAATCGTCGCTCTCAAACGAGATGATATCATCGAAATCTCTGCCCTCCTCCCCGGTTCCATCGGATGCGCCAAACCAGTACTTGTTGAGCCTCTTTGTCCGCTCATAGCCGATCTTCGTCCGGAACTCTGCGATTGTGGTGTCCTCTCTTGCGCCATGTATCTGGGTCAGTCTGCTCTGGGCAACCTCTGTTATCGCCCTTAACATCGCAACATACGCATTCGTATGCGTACCCATCCCGATCGTGAGAAGCGCAGGGTCTTTCAGCAGGATGTCATCCGAGACCGCAGCAAACGTCGGGATGCCGATGTCGCTTGTCATGTCCTTGATCTGCACCGAGACTTCCGCATCCGAAAATCTATCCATGAGATCTCCGATCATACCGTTATTGGGGCTTGTGATGTTCGGACCGGTATTCCGGGACGCCTCGACAAGCGACCATGCATCCCTCTCGATCACCTCTGAAAGCCCGTGGAATATCGCTTCTTCGATCTCATTTCCTGATGCTAGGCCGTTTGTGTTCGTCCGGAAGAGTGCGGCGTGATCCCTGGAGAGCGGGAGCGGATGGAATATGGCGCTTGCAGGCACGAGTATATCCTCGTCATTCACCAGATCGTATCCGCTAGTCCATTGAATGTTCTGATCGTGGTCTGTTGAGTGCGGCAGGATCAGTTCATCAGGATTAAGGGCGTTTTCAGCACTGCCCAATTCCGAGAACCTCCCACTCACCAGCCCCCTGTCGTGAACCTCTGCCGAGTATCGCTCTATGCCCTCCATCATCGCCGAGACCCTGGCTTCTGCAGGAGTTGCTTTTTTCCCATTGTAGACCGAGATCGCGCCACCCTCCGCGGTCGGTCTGATGCTCGAGAAGACCGGTATACCGATCCGGTCAAGGTCTGTTATATCAGCAATCCTTGTTATGCCAGCTACCGCCATCTTCGACTCGATGCGGGAGAGCGTCTCCTCTGGAGGAATCGTTCTGTGTGTGTCTTTTTTGTATTTTTTGGTGCATGATTTTAGTCTCACTGGATCACCTCGTTTATTCGGACGACGCCTACTTTTATATACGAGTACAGACTAACATAACAATTGTTAAGTATATAAAGGTTGTGATCGTAGTATGAAAATCCCTTGCGAAAATGTGGTATGGTATGTGCTCCCTTCCATCAGATCCGAACTGGCAAAAGAACTCGCGAAGGCGATGTCCCAGAAAGAGATATCAGAGATACTTGGAATCACTCAGGCAGCGGTTTCGCAGTATGTATCTAACAAAAGGGGATCCAAGATCGAGTTGCAGGATGATGTCAGGGCCGCCATAGCTGACCTTGCAGACGATATCGCCAGAGTTGGTGCCGGTGATCCGACGCTGAAGATATGTGAGATATGCAAGAAGATCCGGGAGGATGAACACTGCGAGATCTGCCTTGGATGATCTGAATCGGGATTGGGAGTCCTTGCTTTTCGGTACATGCTCGGGTAAGTTGTGGTCTTTATGATTTTAACCATAAGATTACACCGATTTACACGAGATTTCTGTGTTAATCTTGTGTAATCGTGGTTTTATGTGGATATCCCCCCGATATTGAGCATGTTCGCTTTTCGTATGGATTCTTCTTGCATCACAAAGTCTTTCGATTTATAGAAATGTTTAAGTACCATTAGTTACGTATATATTATCGGACAGGTCAATCAATAGACCAGACCGAACAAAATGAGGTAAGAAACATGAACAACCCCAACCAGAACTACAACCACACCGAACCGCGACAGGAGAAAGACTCGTTCAGGCATACCGCGCAGGTGCCGATCACGATCCCGAAATACCGGGTCACTATCGAGCATGGGTCGATCGGGCGCTCCCAGGAGCGGTGGATGCCATGAGCGGAAATACCATCGATCAGAAGCCACCAATTCACGCAACCGGAAGTGTTACCCGGTTTGCTTGCAATAGGATCAACCGAGGTTGGTAAAATGGGCGTCGAAGAATTGATGCAGGAAGTCGTGGAGCAGCTTGAGAAACTGGTCACCACCAGGACCATCGTCGGCGAGCCGATCACGGTGGCAGGCAAAACCGTGATACCGATCAGCAAGGTATCCTTCGGATTTGGCAGTGCTGGCGGCGAGTGCAAGCATGACGAGGAGAGCGGTTTCGGCGGCGGTGGCGGCGGTGGTGCAAAGATTGAGCCGGTCGCATTCCTCGTGGTATCAGAAGACGAAGTCAAACTGCTCCCAGCGACAGGGAAAGGCATAGATATCGGAAAGATCATGGAGGCTGTGCCTGAAGTCGTGGATAAGATAAAATCCATGAGAGGAAAGAAGGATAAGGATAAGGATAAGGGCAAGGAGCCGGAAAAATCCGCAGACGAGGATTGAGGGGGGTGATATCTTGCACCCCTCTCTTCTTATTTTTTTATTGCTTGTCGTATCAACGCTTACGCTTGCACTGATGCTTCTGCTCTGGGTTCCGTTCGTCTGCCGGTTTGAACTGAAGCGAGACCCTGGTGGGAATCCCGTGTAGAGAATCGAGGTGCGATGGCTGTTTCTATCCCGCGCAATCGATGGTTTCGCAGCCACAGAGCGAGAAGACCGGAAAGAGGAGAAAGCAGAGGAGAAAATGGATGTCGGGCGTATCTTTGAACTGTTTCGCACGCTGCACCGTCCTGTGACCGCGCTGGCGCGGAGGGTGGTGCAAAGAATCGATTTCAGGGAACTTTCATGCCGCGTAACATTCGGACTCAATGATCCTGCTGAGACCGGCATGTTATCAGGGTTCCTGTACGCGGCTTTTGCCCCACTGACCCGTTCTCCTTCTGTCTCGGTCCGGCTGCATCCGGTCTTTCATGAGCAGACATTCGCATACCGTGTCAGGGGTTCGCTTGGAGTAACGGTTGGGCGAATGGTCATTCCGGTCATCGCGTTTCTGTGCAGCAGAGCGGTTCGCGGGGTGATTGTGAAACGCGTCCGTGGCTGTTATCTTCTGGTGGTACAACCCGGGCGAGGGGCGCGAAAGCGTCTGCCGAGCAGTTGTTAGCCAGGGAGTTATGGAAAAATGTATTTGCGCCGGGCAGTTTTTGGCATTGCCGATCCACCAGTCTCCATCTCGTCAAAAATTGCTGTGAATTTATTCATGATCGAACGCCCCTGTAAGCGGTTATGTGATTGCGCGTGTCACTGCACCATAACCACTGTTCTTATGCATCCGGCTGGAGCTATGTTGATAATCGAGCATCTCCTGCAAACGATGGGACCGCTGCGATTTGAACGCAGGTGTCGGCGCCCCGGACGCCGAAGGATGGACCAAGCTACCTCACGGTCCCTCGGTGATGATCAATAATACGGCGAGAACGCATCAACCAGTTCGACATGGGTCAGGAGCATTCTCCGGCAGCAGTACCGCTCGATTCCGAGATCATCCATGACCTTTGCCGGATCTTCCAGTTCTGTGCGCTTCTTGTACTCCATCCATGCACTGGATATGACCTTTCCGCAGGTGAAACAACGAACAGGGATCATAAAGGATCACCGGTAAGACTTCTGTCTCCGCGCTCTGACACCGCGACCGCCAAACTTCTTCGTCTCCTTGGCTCTCGGATCGCTGACCAGCAGATTCCGGTCATAATCGATGAAAGTCTGTTTGAGCGACGGGTCGTTCGTCCATGCCAGGAGTCCGCGGGCGATCGCTGTTCTTCCGGCATCCGCCTGCCCCATGATGCCGCCGCCGCGTATATCGACACGGATGTCGATGTTATTGGCAACATCGCCAGCGAGCATGAGCGGCTCCAGCATCTTGAGTCTTGCAAGTTCCGGCTCCCAGATCTCAAGCGGCTTCTTGTTGATGCGTACCCGCCCTTTGCCTTCCGAGATGGTTGCGCGGGCAACTGCGGTCTTCTTCTTGCCTGATGAATTGATGACACTGTTCATTCGATATTGGTATTTCCGGTTACGTGATATAAAGATATCCCAGTGCACAGGGTTATCCAACCTGCCATGATAACTTTGCACCCCCGCAGCGAGATTTATCCCTTCGGCAGCACGATGTGGAACACCGTTCCGGTGCCAACCTCACTCTCAACCCAGATCATGCCGCCATGCGCCTCGACGATACCTTTCACGATCGAGAGACCGAGCCCTGAGGTGCCTGTCGTGTGCTGCATCGAACCTTTCAGTTCATAAAACGGTATGAAGATATTCTCAAGTTCGCTTTTGGGGATGCCGATACCGGTATCGCTGATACGGATATACACATCACCTACCTGATACTCGGCAGTGATCTCGATGGTTCCAGGTTCCGGAGTGAATCGTGTCGCATCGTCGAGCAGGTGCCGCAGCGCATAAGCGATCCTTGCCCAGTCGCAGGACAGTATTATGTTATCAGGAACGTTCACCACAATCTCATGCCCTTTCGAATCGGCAAGCGGTTTTATGAGCTGGACCGCCTCATCCACCAGATATATGAGCGAGGAGTTCTCTTTCACGAGATGCATCTGCCTTGATTGGATGTCGGACAGGTTCAGCAGGTCGTTTATCAGACAGATAAGGCGATCCGTATTCCGGTCCATGATCTTTAATTTTGAAGTCTGCAGATCTATGAACTCGCCGAGTGTGCCGTCGAGCGCAAGTTCGAGATAACCCTTAAGCGTGGTGAGCGGGGTTCGCAGTTCATGGGATGCTATACTGATAAACTCGGATTTCAGCCGATCCAGTTCCTTAAGTTCCGCATTCACACGTTCCAGTTCTAAAGTCTTCTCCTCGATCGCATCGGCATTCTCCTTGAGAACATCTGCCATCCGGTTGAATGCAACCGCAAGTTCCCCGATCTCATCATCGCGTCTCGTGTTCACGCGCTTTGTGAGGTCTCCGTCCGCAATCGCTCCTGCGGTGTGCGCAAGTTCGGAGATGGGCGCGGATATACTGCGCGCGAGGACGCCCGCTGTAACAAGGGAGAGCAGGATTGCAACAACGACGGTGCCGACGGAATGGATGCCGATCGCGGTCGCAAGTCCGAGTGACAGCAGTGAGACGAAGACAAACCAGATGACCAACTTCCTGTAGATGGTGAACCCCATTGCATCCATGATTGATCCGATTGATATTAAACGTTTATGGGGTGGCAAGACGGTCACGTTATCCGGTGTTGACACTCTCCCGATATGAGAGGGTTTATATGGGGGGATTCTGATTTACCACGCATGAAACGAGGGGGGGGGTTTGCTGATCGGTACATGGTTTTGTTGCCAACTGCTCACGTACGATCTACGAAGCGTCAGCGGAATGCGAAGCGTTGCCGTTGGCAGCAGCGGCAAAGCCAGAGCTGGTGCAGCTGTAGCCAAACCGAACGCGAAAAACGCGATTGCACTGGCTACGAACTTAAGTGCGGGGTTTGGTGACTTTGGTGATAGTACGCTGAAGAAAGAATAATATCTAATTGTTATACTATATGGAGTTGAATAATAATGAAAAAAGAGAAGTTTGTTTTAGACCCTGTAACTGAGGAGATGCACAAGAGAGCAAAGGAGCTTGGAATCAGGACTGTCTGGGAGCGATATAAGGAGAACCATGCCCGTTCGAAGGATGCGCCATTTCAGGCGACCTGTATGACCTGTCAGCAGGGACCCTGTGTCGATGTGAAGCGAACCGGTGTCTGTGGAATGAACAGAGACATCATCATCGCAAAGAATCTCGTCTCAGAGACAACGATCGGTGCATCAGCGCATGTGGGACATGCACGGAGAATCGCAAATATCCTGAAGGGCATTGGAGATGGGACGGTCAGCGGATATCCGATCATCGATCATGGAAAGCTTAATAGCGTGTATGAAGGTCTTGGATTGGCTGGGGCTGATACCGATCGCGAGAAGGCTGCCAGGGTCGCAGACGCGATCATGGAGGACCTGTTGAAGCTGGACGGTATCCCGAAGATGCTGCTCTTCAAAGCATCGGAGGAACGTAGGAAGCTCTGGGCGGATAAAGGGATACTCATCGATGGTGGATGCCCTGAGATCATGGAGGCGCAAGGCCGTATTGCAATGGGTATGGACCATGATATGGAAAACTTGCTTCTTGGCGCATGTCGATTAGGGCTTGTGGATGCATACTGCGGGATGTATCCTGCGACAATTGTTCAAGATATTCTCCTTGGCGTTCCGAAGGTTGGGCAGATAAAGACGAACCTTACCGTTATAGAGCGTGATAAGATCAATGTGGTGATTCACGGGCATATCCCCTTCTTGCCAGACGTCGTTATACGAGCTGCTGAGGAGTATAATGACGATCCGGGTAATGAGCCAAAGATCAATGTTGTTGGGATGTGTTGCACTGGCATGGAAGTTCTGATGCGAAGAGGCATTAACTTTGGAGGGGATATACTTCAGCAGGAGCTTGCGATAGCAACAGGTGCGATTGAGCTGGTAGTTGTGGAGATCCAGTATACACAGCCTGCAATCGTTGATGCAGCCGAGCACTTCCATACAAAGATCGTCACGACAGACCCTATGGCGAAGATGGAAGGGACGACCTATATTGAGTTTGAGCCCGAGCGGGCTACCGAGATCGGCAGGGAACTCATAAAGATGGCGGTTGATAACTATGCCATGCGGGATCATGCAAAGGTTTTCATTCCCGATTATGAGCCGCATGATATGATGTGTGGTTTTTCCACCGAGCAGCTCATCGAAGCTCTGGACAACGTGAAGCCCGGGGACCCGATAGGTGCTCTTGTCGACAATATAAAGAACGGGAACATCCGGGGAATTGCAGCAGTCATCGGATGTGTCACCCCTCGGGACGATTATGGCTACAGGACAGTGGAACTGATCAGGGAACTCATCAAGAACAATGTCCTGGTGGTTCTTACAGGTTGCGTTGCAACGATAGCATCGTACTGGGACCTCTTGAAGCCCGATCCCGCGTATACGGGTATTGGCGAGAGCCTGGCGGCTGTTATGGGCGTGATAGCGAAGGCGAACGGACTTGAGGCAGTTCCCCCATGTCTCTTCATGGATTCATGCGTCGATAACTCAAGAATTGAGGAAGTGTTAAATGCAGTTGCAGGTTATCTCGGCGTGCGGATCGATCAGCTTCCGATAGCTGGCTCCGCACCGGAATATATCGCAGAGAAGGCGATTCCCATAGGGTTCTGGACGGTATCTCTGGGAATCTTTACACATCTTGGGGATCAGCCGAATGTTGCAGCGAGCAAGCGTGTGGTCAAATGGCTGACCGACGATGTCGAGAAAATATTTGGGGGAAAGTTCTATGTCGAAGATGATCCATATAAATCGGCTGATAAGATAATCGAGGTAATTGAAGATAAACGCAAAGCTCTGGGGCTATAATAGTTAAAACGGCTGTGGATATGAAAACCGAGCCTACCGGGCGCCCCGCAATTCATTGCGGGGTGGCGCGGTTGGGGCTTCGGAGACGAGCATGTTCATACTCGACTATAATATTAGAAAAATTAGGCACAGTTTCTTATTAAAAATCGATAATCAGAGCTCGATCAATGGTAATATTTATAAAGTGCGAAGATTACCAATATAGGAGAAAGAATAATGAATAGTGAAGATATTTTTAGCATAATAGATTCATATTCAGATGACCATATATTGAAACAATTAGTATCTTTTAAAGATTTTCCTTTCCCAAGCTCATATTTAAATTTTTTTGTAGAAGCGATCTTAAATGTGAATCATATAGACCCGAAGGCTGCTTTAGATTTGTTAAATCATAAAATTCGTTCAAAAAGCGGAGATTCATACGATTTTCATAATTTATTATCTTCCTTATGTGAGTTGTCTGTTATGAATACAATGCTTTTCAAGATCGATAATCCTTCAACTTTCAAATATGAACCTCAACCATTAAAAGGTAGCCAAAAAAACCCAGAGTTCACAATTAATATAAGTGATTATAAATATTATATAGAAGTTAAAACACCCAATTTTGAAAATTATCGAAAAAAATTGCGTGAAATATTGAAATCTGAAAAATCAGTGACACACTATGAATCAAGAATTTTCAATTTATCGGAAAAGCAAAAGTCCGAAAATATGGTTTCAACAGATTCAAAAATAAAAGATTTTCTTGTTGATGCAAATAATAAATTTCTAAAAAGTGAAGATAATACACATTTCAATGTACTATTTATATGTTGGACAGATCATACAGATCAACCTGCAACTGCTTTAAAGCACCCAAAACATGGATTGTTGACAAAAAATAGTTGGTTTAACGATGAAGATGGAATAATTATTAGTTTCAATAATATTGATATGATTTTCATTACTGATCTTTTTCAAAATCATATAGTTCATATGAGTTGCATCTCAGAGCCTACGCCGAGTATTATTTCAGGAGTTCCTTATTTTGATGACACAATTAAAACCAGAATTATTCCAGATCCATTTAATCTTAAGAATTCCAGAAATGTGATTGTTGAGTCGCAAATAGATGAAAAATAATATTTCCTTTGCCTATAAGTACATTTGAAAAACCAGTTACTGTGATAACAGAAGAATATGTTAAGAAATACTGTCCTGAAATAAAAATAAGCTTTACTTTATAAAATGGACTCTTTTTTCATATTCAAAATTTTGTGCATGAATTTTAATATGAAAACCAGCAATCAAATAAATAATATTTAATTACAAGCATCAGACCAGATGCCTTCTGCTTCCAGCAGGGGGTACGTGACTGATATCCACGTCTCGTTTCTTTCACTCGTCTTCTCAACTCGTATAATCAGCATTGATCCGCACGCACTCTGCAGTCAGATCGCATCCCTACGCAACAGCCTCGCCAGCGCCAAGCCCCAGATCCACCGCGATCTCGATATCCTATCCACGACAGCACCATCAACGATCTTGTCGCGTTCTCTACGACAGTCACGCCAGAGAATGTAAGTGATGCCCGAGCCTGAAACCGGGCGGCAACAGCAAAGAAGCATGACCGCACTGGGGACATGGACGCAGCGGGAATTTAATGGCTTCCAGATGTCGAGGGGGTGGTATTGAGGGCTAAGTATGTACACTTCCGGCAAGGTGAAAATCCAGATCTCCGGGAGCTTTATAGAAGAGTAAACTCGTGGAATGTCCATCCAATGTTTTTGCGCTTAGGTACACAGCCAATCGCATCTCTTTGAACTCTTTTGTAGATTTTCCAAATATCTCTTTTTCGAGTCCACCATCCAATCTCGGTAAAAAGTATTTGGATATCTCTTCAGATTTTGTTATCTTATATCCCCATATATCTTTTACCAAAACTTCCGAGACATGATACAATATATCAAAAATCGGAGCAGTTCCACCATTCTTCAATAATATACAGCAATCAGTATCGCTTTTGGATTTAGAAAGTGTCCAGAACAAGGGTGTTTTAAAAAGGGGTTGTTTCATGTGGCGATATTGCTGGTAAAAAATCCATGTTTGAGCCATAAAAATCAAAACTAAAATAACAGATGTAAAATTACTAATATTCTCGCTAAATTTAGTAGTATCCTTATCGCAGATAATCCAGAGTGCTAATGCACAAACGAGTACTACGGTAACTAATAGGGGCAGCACTCCAAGTAATAGGCCAGGGCCGAGGTGGTAGAGAAGTATACTGATAGGTTTCTCTCGAAACTTCCATGTAGTTCGTATGTGGAAATATACCCAGTTCTCCAGATCTGCGCGTTGTAAACGTACATCCCAAAGAATGAAGCCGATGATGCCCCAGAAAAGGACTACGATTAGAGCTATGGTTAAGCCAGGACTATCGTGGAGGTAGCATGTGGCCAACAATATGCCACCGATAACCCAAATAAGAATCAATAAAAACATCCACGTTTCTGGTTTTTTAACAGTTGTCGTTAACCACGCACCCACCTTCAACTCTTATCCACCTCCGCTTCAACTCGTATACTCAGCATTGATCCGCACATACTCGCATGTCAGATCACAGCCCCACGCGACAGCCTCGCAAGCACCAAGCCCAAGATCCACAGCGATCTTGATATCATCTCCACTCATATCCACGACAGCACCATCAACGATCCTGCCGCGATCAACGACAGTCACGCCAGAGAGTGTAAGCGTGATCCGGTCAGGATCAAGATCAGCACCCGAATACCCGGCAGCAGCGATCACCCGCCCCCAGTTCGGATCTTCCCCGTGGACCGCGGTTTTGACAAGCGGCGACCTAACGATTGCTTTCGCTGCCTTTTTTGCATCCTCGCCAGTCTTTGCGCCGGTAACCCTCGCTTCGATGAATCTCTCCGCGCCTTCCCCGTCGCGGGCGATCATCTTCGCAAGTTCGGTGCAGACGCAGTCGAGCCCCTCCTGAAATTCCGGTTCACTCAGTCCCGGTACATCCGGCGTTCCCACCCCCATTTCCGCGGTCGCTGTGAGAAGCACCATATCATTGGTGCTGGTATCGCCATCCACGACGATCATGTTGAAACTGCGATCTACCGCACGTTTCAGGCACGAATTAAGCGTCTCGTAGGGTACAACGGCATCGGTGTAGATGAACGCCAGCATCGTCGCCATATCCGGGGAAATCATGCCAGAGCCCTTTGCGATACCGCCGATGCGGACGCCTGATGCGAGTTCGATCGCAAACTCCTTCGGACAGGTGTCTGTTGTCATGATTGAGCGGGCTGCCGCCGTGCTACCCTCCGCCGTGTCAGACAATCCCGCGATCACGGAATTGATACGATCCTCAATCCACCCCATATCAAGCGGCACACCGATGACGCCTGTAAATGCGGGTGCGATCGAACCGGCAGAGACTCCGAGCCTGTCTGCTGCAATCCCTGCCATGCTGGCGGCATCGGAAAGCCCTTGCTCCCCGATAAACGCATTTGCGCATCCGCTGTTTGCGACGATCGCTGATAGCTGCTGACTTTTGAGATGCTCTCTGGTGACGACGAGCGGAGCCGCAATGATCTTGTTTCTCGTAAAAACCCCGGCAGATGCACCGCTTCCAGTTATAACGGCAAGTCCGTTCTTGCCTTCCTTGATTCCATACGCACGCACGCCGCGGACAGCGCACACGCCGCCGGTTACCTGTTTCATCGGTTATCTTTAGAACCGCGCTCCTTTTATATCCATGCATCACACCGATTACCATGGATAATCCGCTGAAACTCTGTAGCGCTATCTCTGCTGCAATCGATGATGCGATCGCGCCCGTAATCGGCACGGCAGACTCAGGAAGGGAACTTTACATCGGCGCTGACGGCACACCCACGAAGAAGATCGATGAGGTGGCAGAGAATGCCGCACTCGAGGTTCTGAGGGATGACGGGCGGAGGATATTGCTCATCAGCGAGGAGTGCGGCGAGAAAGTGATTCATGGAAGGAGAGCGGAGATCGAGAGAACTGATGTTACCGAGAGCGATATCGATTTTACGCTCGTTCTCGATCCGCTCGATGGGACATTCAATGCTGTGGCGGGCATTCCGTTTTATTCGGTATCTATAGCAATCGGTGGATACGATCTCGCTGATATCTCATTCGGATACGTCCGGAATCTCTATTCAGGCGAGATCTATCATGCAGAGGTGGGAAATGGGGCATACCGCAATAAAAAGCGCATCAGCGTATCAGGAAACGATGAACTGCAAAAATTCAGCGTAACTGCTTATGCATACCGGACAGACTCGACAAAGATCTCTGATCTCGGAAGAACCGTGCGGAGAATTCGGGTTCTCGGAAGCGCATCGCTGGAACTCTGTTATGTTGCGGCAGGCGTTCTTGATGCCTTTGTCGACTTTCGCAGGTACTTAAGGGTGATCGATATCGCTGCAGGAAAACTCATCATCGAGGAGTCTGGTGGGTCTGTCACCGACACCGCGGGCGCTCGGCTTCGTGGCGAACTCTCGATCGGGTCGAGGATGAGCATGATCGCATCGAACGGGCAGATTCATGGGCAATTACTGGAACTGATCGCGGACTAAGATGGGGGCTGAACCGGGGGCGGGTTTTCGGGCATGGTGATGGAATCTTATCACCAGAGATGGTCTGATCCATAGACTGCAAGCTGTAACCGCCCCAAAGATGGATATACTTTTATAAATCAGAAACCAAATGGGTTGTGAGATGAGGTCGATGAAGACAACAGCCAGGAGTCATCCGGACGGTTATGCAGCAGATCCTGTCGGGTCACAAGGCGTGGTAGTCGGAGTTCGCAGAAACTTTTGTTACGGAAGATACACAACAGAAGGACCTCGCATGAAACTACCTCGATCGGAATGGGAAACAGTAGGATCACCAGGGGAGACTCCTGACTGATGGCTCTTCCTGTGAATATCCGTGATCTGATAAACGGCAGAACTGTGGAGTGGGAGCGGATCGAGTTTAAACGGGGCTGGAACCCGATCCCGACAATGCATAGCATCTGAGCATTCGCCAACGATTTTAACGATTGGGGCGGTGGTTATATCATAATCGGAATCGAAGATGACGGTGGACGCCCGGTTCTGCCACCTGTTGGAGTCCCTCTCGCGAAAATCGACGCTATCCAGAAGGAATTGCTTGAAATATGCCACAAACTGCGACCTTATTACGCACCTCTCGTTGAGCCGGTTGACTTTCAGGATAAAAAGATCCTGATCATCTGGGCACCCGGAGGCTCCAACAGACCCTACAAAGCACCTGAAAAACTGTCGAAAGGATCCGTTTACATCCCATACATCAGACACTACTCCGTAACCAAAAAAGCGAGCCTCGACGAAGAGAGGGAACTCCTGTCGATGGCAAATCAGATTCCTTTTGATGATCAGATCAACCACCGTGCTGCCATAACAGATTTGAACCTGACGTTGATTAAGTCGCATCTCGCCGAAACAAAGAGTGCTCTCTTGTCCGAATCCACGGATTTGCCTTTTTCAGATCTGTGCCGGAAAATGAACATCGTCGAAGGACCGGATGAGTATTTGAAGCCGAAAAATGTGGGATTGCTCTTTTTTAACGAGCATCCGGAACGGTTCTTCCGTGGCGCCCAGATAGACATCGTAGAGTTTGAAGATGAGATCGGCAACCGCTTTACCGAAAAGACGTTTACGGGACCGATCCAACAGCAGATTATATCTGCGCTCACCCATCTGAAGAACAATGTGGTGACCGAATCGGTTCGTCAGGTTTCTGGTCAGGCGGAAGCGATCCGGTTTTTCAACTACCCCTACGAAGCCATCGAAGAAGCCGTTGTGAACGCGCTTTACCATCGCAGCTATCAGGACGAATCACCTGTCGAGGTCCGTATATTTCCGAGTAAAATTGAGATCATCAGCTATCCGGGACCGCTTCCCCCACTTAACAAAGATAACCTGAATAATGAACGCGTTACCGCAAGAAAATACCGTAACCGCCGCATCGGAGATTTTTTAAAGGAATTGCATCTTACCGAAGGGAGAGGTACGGGTTTTCCGAAAATAAAGCGGGCGATGAAGGAGAACGGATCTCCGAAACCTGTTTTTGAAACTGATGGCGATCGCAATTATTTCATGACGATCCTGGCTGCCCACCCGGAGGCGCGGGTCAGTGAGCAAGTCAGTGAGCAAGTCAGTGAGCAAGTCAGTGAGCAAGTTATTCAGATACTTGAGTTCTGCAAAACAGAACGAAAAAAGCAGGAGATCCTGAATTACCTCAATCTTTCGTCTGCTTACAGGAATTACAAGAGACACATTCTGCCACTCTTACAAAATGGTTTGCTATCTTTTACCATTCCGGATAAGCCAAGAAGCAGACTACAAAAGTACAGAACCACTGGATCAGGGCTCGCTGTTCTGAAACATCGTGCTAAAAATGGTGAAGATGAGAACCACCTTCATAACGAGGCAAAGATGACAACTTGAGAGGAGATGAAAGATATGGAAGCGGCAGAAGTGAAGAGCGTATTGAATCTCGTACCTGAACTGTTGGATGTGCCACATTCGAGGATCTGGACGGTTTATGATAAAGAGGCTGATGTTGTGTACCTCAATTTCAAAAAACCAAACCATGCAGACGATTCAGAGCTTACGGATGATGATCTCATAATCAGATGCGAGAAAGGGTCTGCCGTGAGGATCACCGTGCTTAATGCGAGCAAGAGGAGGGTGAGATATGGGCGCGGTGTGTGACGGAGCGTATGTGGCTTCGCAAACTCCAACAAATGTTAAATTGCGTTATAGAACCATTGTTATCAGAAGCAAAAAAAGAGAACTAAGGAGAAAGTGAAATTATGGGACAGTTGAAGATATTAGCTGGTGGAAAATCCCCCCAAGCACAAGCACAAGCACGCGGAAAACTGTTTGAGAAACTGATGGCGGAGGTGCTTCGCCATTACGAATACTCTATAGATGACCCTCCAACTATCAATTATGCGGGTATGGAGATTGACATCGAGGGAAAACACATAGCGACTGGTGTTCCGCTTTATGCTGAGTGCAAATATCATGCAACCACTGTAGACGCTCCTAAATTGCGTGAGTTTTTCGCTAAATATATAACTCAATGGTTCGACGACGAACGATGCCATGGTCTCTTTGTTGCGTTGCCGGGTATTAATAGCCACGCCAAGGGGTTTTATAAAGAGAAAATTTTGACCAATTTAAAACTCAGCTTTCGCGTTTTTGAGGAAAAAGAAGTATTGGATGCAATTATACATGCACCTGGTATTGTAAGTCCAGAAGTTATTTCCAGATCCATTCCTACTGAAGTAGGAAAACCCGGAGATTGGCTTCTTCTTTACACCGACAAAGGTCTATTTTGGCTTCAATATGTAGTACCTCCAGGAGAGGGAATAGCAAACAGTGTTGCTATGTTTGATACAGCAGGAAATCCTATTTCAGATGGTGCTACCATTGAGTATCTGACACGACTGTGGTCCGAACTGGAAGACTTTACTTTAATCACCTTTGATAACGTAGCCCCGACACCGATACCACAGGTCTCGCAAGATAGGGATGAAGTTGTAGAAGTCAAAGGAAGTTCGGCACCTTTTGAGTATCAGTTTCCGGCATCACTCGAGTACTTCGTTGGAAGGTATGCTGTTCTTGAAGAAATGGACTCCCTTGTAGAAGATATAATAAATAAGAAAACCTCGTCCCGCTCTATCTTGTTTGAGGCTAATTCAGGATGGGGGAAAAGCTCAGTTGTTCTTGCTACTGTTGATCGCATCCAACACAAAGGGCATTTTGCCGTTGCTATTGATTCGCGTTCCGCGTCCTCATCTCAGTTTGTTTTGCGTATGGTAGATTATGTCTTACATAAATTCGGAGATTTTAATGGCGTGCTACCCGAAGGTTATGATACTGAAGCTATTACTGGTTTCGAAGGAGCGGTGGACTCTCTTGTTAGAATGGGTCAATTGCTTGAGCGTAACCATAAAGTTGTGTTTATATTCCTAGATCAATTTGAAAATCTATTCTTCCTTCCTGATGTTTTAAAGCGAATTAGAGAACTATTTCTTAAAATACAAGACGCTCAAACCAATGTAGTTTTAGGATTTTCGTGGAAAAGTGATCTTGTTGGCGTGACCAGTGAGTTTCCCTATCAAACACGCGATACTATTGCGGATTCAAGTAAGCGCATAACATTAGATGCTTTTTCTAAGGAAGAAACCGATGCTTTTTTAGATAAACTCAGAATAGAAATAGGAGCGCGTTTTTTAAGGAAAGATCTCAGATTCTTGCTTTCTGAATCCTCACAAGGTTATCCATGGTTATTGAAAAAGCTCTGTGCACATGTTAAATCTCAAATAGAGCATGACATCTCTCAAGTTGATGTAGCTAACAGTTTTTTAAACGTTGAAGAACTTTTCCGAGAAGATTTAAGAGGTTTATCAGTAGAAGAGGAGGACGCATTGCGAAGGATAGCCAATGTAGCTCCTATCAATATTCCGGAATTAGGAGAAGAATTCAGCCCTGAAGTATTCCAGAGGCTGATCCACCGCAGATTGGTGGTTAGAATTGGCAGTAAATATGATATATATTGGGATATTTTTCGGGATTATCTAAACACTGGTCAGGTTCCAGTTCAGGATAATTACATGCTTCGTGCACAAGTGGGAAGTGTACTAAATGCAACTAAGTTATTTGTTGATGCAGATGGAGAGCTTTCGATGTCTAATTTTAAAAAATTGAGTGGTTTAACAAAGAATTCAGCTTATAATATTTTACGAGATATGCGGTTACTAGGACTTGTGAAAGTAGATAAAAAGAAGGTAACATTATTAGTGAATCTCCCCGAAGCATTTGAGGAGGCGTTTCGATGCCATCTGCAAGAGCGACTAAAACATAACAGAGTGATCTGGAGACTATCAAATGCTTTGGAAGAAAAAAGTAGATTGACTATTGACGAAGTGTCCAGATTGCTTGAAGAGTCCTGCCCATATATTTCTGCCACACAAAAAACTTGGGGGGTATATGCACGCACTTTTGCGGCGTGGATGGACAGCGCCGACCTTGCAATGTCTGATGCCAATGCCGGAGTACTTTCCCAATACACACCGGGAACCGGTATCCGTGACCGTCGCCTCCGCTCCTCAGGAAGGCGAAGAGGAATGATAATTCCAAGCATCCAATACACGCCAATTGAGAACGTACTAATTAGGTTGGTTGACTCTCATCGGTCATCGGTTAAGCCACTTATTGACCTACTCATTATTTTTGTGAAATAATACCATCCAAGCATTTATACTTACACATCCCCAATCACTTGTAATCTGATATCTGAGGGGATATAGATGATAAGCGACAAATGTATAATAGAAAAAGA
>JAUVWP010000119.1 GCA_030604085.1 Methanosarcinales archaeon
CGATCTGCTTGGTATTGAGTGTGAATCCTCCGCCAAGATTCCATTCCTCACCAGTCGTCAATGTCTTCCTGTCGCAGCCTTCGAACTCTACTCAGAGTTTACAGATTTTATTTGCACTGCCATTGATCGCCACATATCGTTCTCCTGCCCATCCCTCGAGATAGTATCCTGTGTGTCCATCAACGGTCAAGCCCTCATTCTCATAGAGTTCGTACTCCAGATAAACAGGAGCGGTCTGATACGTCAGGCAATACTCCTCGATGGTTCGATCAGTATCAGGTCCGGTCAGCGTGCTGGCAGCAATCGTCAGCGTCTCACCCATCTGATCGCCGTCCGGATCATACCAGAATGCAGCGAAGTTGCTTGCATCCCATGTCATCGCGGAAGATTGTGCACCAGTTAGCTGCACGACCTCACCGCGGATCTCAATCGTCTCAGCGCTTGCTGACACGGCAGAGAGCACAGCCACAAGCGCAATCAGTATAATCATTTGTTTATTCATATTTATCACTTCTTATGTAAATATCAAGTCCATATTTAGTTCATGCGTTCACACCCCATAAGTTTACCTTTGCACCGGGTTAGCAAACCGATGGATCTGGAGGAAGATACACAACCTCGCGGTCATGAGACCCTATAAAAACATCAACCCACCGTTTCCAACCTGAAATAAATCCTTCTATTATTCTTCCCCTTATTTTCCGCCTTCACGACCTCGATCTGCCCGATCTCACCGGTATTCCGCACATGTGTGCCGCCACATGCCTGCGCATCGAATCCCACGATGTCGATGATGCGTATCTCTTCCATCTCAGGCAGATCCATCTTCAATTTCACAATCGACGGCATCTTAAGCGCCTCTTCCGCGGGAAGAATCTTTATCTCCACCGGAATCTCCTGATCGATGATCTCGTTCGTCTTCTCTTCAAACGACTTGATCTGCGACCTGTCAAAGTCCTTAAGACTGAAATCCACCCGAATCTTTGCCTCCCCGATCTGGTTCCCTGTGATCAGCGCACCAGTCTCCTTGTTGATCACAGCAGAGAGGACGTGACATGCAGTATGCGACCGCATGAAGAGATACCGCCGGTCCCAGTCGATCCTTCCAGTGACCCGATCGCCCGCCATAAGTCCTGGATCTGCGATCTCGTGGCTGACCCGATCATCTGTCTTCCGCACATGGACCACAGGGTATTCGCTTCCATCCCGGACCAGGACACCGAGATCGTTCGGCTGTCCGCCAGCATTGGGATAGAATGCGGTCTTGTCGAGGATCACGAACCGATCATCGGTAACATCCTCGACCGTCGCTTCAAATTCCAACAGATAACAATCCTTCAGGTACAGTGCATCCATTTCGCATCACTCCGCCGGGGTGACTTGCTCTCCAACCATCGCATCCATCAATTCGAGAAACTCATCCTTTGCGTCATCGGGTATTGTCGCGCCTGCTGCGATGTTGTGCCCGCCGCCCATGCCGCCTACCTTTGCTGCGCAAGCTTCGAGCGCATCTGCAAGGTTAAGCCCCCGCCGTACAAGGTCCTGCGTACCGCGTGCAGAGACCTTGGCGCCTCCGTCGCTATCCGCAAACGCGAGCATCGGCATATCCCGCTTTCTACGATTTGTCAGACTCATGCCTACAACGATGCCGACGATCGTGTCCTTGATCGAACTTCCGGCATCGAAGTACTGGATGTGATCCAGTTCGGTTATACCCTGCTCCCTGACGAGATTGAGTCCGTCCACAAGGTTCTTTCGATGCCCTGCAAGCAGTTCTTTCGCTCTTGCAAGTTCCTTGTCACGATCGCCGAGACAGACTGCAAGACCGATATCCGCGAAGCCGTATCTGCCTGTAGCGTTTAACAGGGTGGAGTATTCGGACGCATCCCGCATCTCGGTGCCTTCCTGTTCACGGGCAAGCGTATAGACCTCTGTGACCAGCCGCTGGATGTGGTACGACGACATCCGCTTCGAGATGCAGTACTGGACCAGTGATGAGACGACCTTCTGCTGCTCTTCGCTATCGAGGTCGATCCACCGCTTCCACCGCTCGCCAGATGAGTTTATGCCGACGTTTTTCAAAAAAACGATGCTTGCGCCCTCGTTTCCTGTGAGACCGGGTATATATGGATCAGAGGAATACTGGAGCAGTTTAAACATCTGGCGGGTCTGCTTCCCAAAGAGCGAAAGACCCTTTCCGTAACTGATGACTCCGTGATCCGCACCCGCCCGGAGGATCGCCCGGTTGCATCCGACCAGTCTCCCGGATTTCCTTGCCTGCAAGTCCCCAACAGCGCCCACGATCGCGAGATCAGCGAGATCACGGTTCTCGCCAAGCGACTGCGCAAGTATATACGCACAACCCGCACCGCTAAGCTCGGTCGAGCCATCGATGCCAAAGAGATGCGGATTTAGATGATGAAGATGCTGGTGATCGGTCTGGCGATGGTCAATCTGGTGATGGTCAGCAACGACTATCTCGATATCAAGCGGCATCTCTGATAGCATTCCGCTCCCGAGATCCGTAAAGATCGTCGGGACGTTCGCATCAGCAACCTCTCCGAGAACCATTCTGTCCAGTTGCTTCACACACCTGACATCATGCTCGATGCCGCACCGGTCGAGTGCGCGGGACATGATTGCGGCAGCAGTCAAGCCATCGGCATCGAGGTGGGATACTACCTGCACCCGATCGTGCCTTTTGATTGCGGCAGCGCAGGCGCAAGCCCGCTCTTTCATCGAAGGGTAGTCGCTCATGTTACTCGTGCCACCATCTCTTACTCCAGCATATCCCTGATCACCCGTCCGTAAGCAGGTCTTGCGATCAGAACGCCGATTAAAACGCCTACTATGGTGGTGATGGCAAACCCTTTCAGCGCGCCGAATCCTAATCCCACAAACACATCAAAAAATCCCGCAAGTGATAACATCGCGATGATGGTGGTTGCCGCGGCAGCGAATATGATCGCAAACGCCTTTGATATGCGGGATAGGTACACCTTCAGGGACGGTATTTTCCCCTCGTAAAGCACTTCATCGGTGATGATCACCAGATGGTCGATTCCAGTTCCGATAACAGCGATAATTCCTGCTATAGCCGGCAGATTGAGTTGCCATCCTATCCCTGGAATCGCAGCAAAGCCAAGAATCATGAAGACCTCGCTTAACGATGTTGCGAGCATCGGGATTAAGATATTCTTCTGCCGGTATCTTAAGAATATGACGAGTGCAACGGTTAGCAGCGCAAAAATGCCAGCGATCAGCGCCTGTTCCTTGAACTGGGCACCAAGCGACGCCGGGACCTGCCCCGAACCGATCACAGTCACCCGCACAGGAAGCGCTCCGGCCCTGAGATGTACCCGCAGTTTCTCTGCCTCTGCCTTTCCTTCATCGCCAGAGCCGGTGTTCGCAACCAGGCCGCGAGGATGCCACTCCCCGTCTTCACCGTACAATACGTACAGTTCTTTGAGGTCGCCTGCCAGATCAGAACTGATTGGCGCCGTCCACACCTCCGCATCATCGAGCAGCATGAGCAGTTCATGCGCATCCGGGTTGTCAGCGGCATCGTATTTGACCGCTGCGACTCCGAATTCTCTTGCTCCTTTGCTGTTCAGCGTGAAATCGATGCCCCATGATCCCTGCTCCATCCTTGGTATACCCACTGCGGTGATGCAGTCACCCCAGAGCACGTGCTCTGTTGTGTTGTTCGTTGTCTGGACGCGGATCTCAAACTTTCCAGGCGTTGTGACGAGATCCTGTGCTGTACTGAGATCGGTTCCGGCAAGATCGACCATAAGAATATTGGATCCGACAGGGGTGATCTTAATCTCCTTAAGACCCCAGATGTTTAATTTCTCGTTTAATACCTCCTTCGTCATCTCCTGGGTCTTTTCCGTCACCTCCTCTCTGAACACTGGCTTTCCCCGTATATCCTTCTCAATCGATCCGCCAACACTGGCGAGCAGATCTGATAATTCGCTCTCACTCACCATTGACCTGATCTCATACTCATTGCTGTCAGGATCATAGATCACTTCGCAAGTCAGATGCTTTGAGAGGTACGTCTGGATCACGTACGGCTTGCTTATGGTGAGTGCAACCTCGTTACCCCTTATGCGCCCATTTCCGTAACCAACCGCATTTATCGCATCCTCATCAGGTGGTTCTGCCGTCCTGAATGTGATCTCGGTATCCGAGTGGTCAACGATCTCGACCGCTCCAAGCGCATCAGAAAACTCGTTCTCGATGATCTGCACCGGATCGGCATCGATGCCTGCGATCACTCCATCCAGCTGGAGTATCAAGGATGTCCCGCCATCGAGATCGAGCCCGTATTGCAGATTGGATGTGAAACCCTCCTCAGAGTTATAACTCGGGTGAATCGCTAGAAGCGCGATTAGCATGGCGAGAACAAATACGATTATCCTGAAGTCCTTATACAATTTCATGCTCTCCGCCTCCTCGGTCTCTGTAGATGCCATTTCAGTATTCCGGTATTAAGCATCCATGTATTCATCAAATCGGCAAATAGGCCGAATATGAGCACGATCGATATGTCGCTTATGATGCTGATCTGTGGCAACGATGGTATGATGAGGTGCGAGTACGTGGCAATAAGATACATGACTATGATTGCGGCAAGCGTTGTACCTGTCATCGTAAGTCCTGTCGTCATCGCATTCGTAACCTTGTCATCGAGATTACCACGCCGTTTGAGAAGCCGTGTCGTTAAAAGGATGTCGCTGTCCACCGAATATCCGATCAGCATCAGGAGGGCTGCGACTGTTCCGAGCGAGAGTTCGATGCCTGCAACAGCTATGAATGCGGCTGCGATCGCGATATCTGAGAATGCGGAGAGCACGACCGCAACAGAAGGCACGAATGTCCGGAATATCAGGAAGACTAGCACCGCCATCAGGCAGAACGATACCACGATCGCCTTGAGTGCCTGCG
>JAUVWP010000096.1 GCA_030604085.1 Methanosarcinales archaeon
GGCATTGGTAATCTTCGTCTTGCTGCTGAGCCAGACCTCATCCGTCCTTCCGGTCAAAATAGATAGTCCATTCCCATACCTCGTCTGGACAACGCCTTTGAGCGCTGATATGGAGAACATGGGAATCGTGATCCCGATCTGTGCGAAATTCACGTATGCGTTCGGCGTTGCTGTGATCGCTTCCGTATCTGGCGCGTACTCACGCATCTACCACGAAAAACTCTAATTCTAACGACTTCGACGAGTCTTGGCGCCAGCTCACAGATTCACAGATGGAAACACATAATACGGTCGTTGCAATTTGATTTTGGATCGCTTTAACTTGATATAGGTTTATATGAACCACAGCGCGGATTATGATTTAGTGAAGGGGTTCGGTTGGGCTGAGCTGCCAACCCGCCAGACACCTTTATTATATGACAAACAAAGGAGGGTGTCATGGAATTTTGTCCGGAATGCGGCACCATGCTGGTGTTAAAGGATGGTGCACTGCTATGCAGACGCTGCGGATTTACAACGGAAAAACAAGACGATAAATCCGTGTTATCTGTTGAACGGCGTGCAAAGAAGACGATTGCAGTTCTTGAAGGGCAATCAGACATGGGATTGCCGACCACACATGCACGGTGCGAGGAATGCAGAAACGACACCGCTTACTGGTGGCTGCGGCAATTGCGATCAGCAGACGAGAGCGAGACCAGATTCTTCAGGTGCACGAAGTGTGGGCGAACGTGGCGGGAGTATGATTGATCGGTAATATCCGGTTCTCCATGATCGTTACAAGCTGGCAATAATCGACACGGATACCGGCACGAACGACTTACGCAACAACACCGCGCAGGGGGGTTTGCACTGGCGATGCCTCTTCACATGCTTTTTGACCGATAGCGATTCATCCTGACGTCAATGGGACGTTGTGCCCCTCGTGCTACAATTCTATCACCCCACCCGCCGCCTGCAGGATCATGAGTGCGTCGAGCGAGGTGACGCGGTCGTCGCCGCCGACGTCCCAGCGTGAGTCATATTCGCGGCTGCCCGCTGCGATAGCAAGCGCGATTACGGCGTCTGCCGTGCTGGCTTCACCGCCTATCTTGACCGCATACCCCTCACTTTCGCCAGTATTCTGGGCAGCATCATCGATCCTGAATGTGATCTTATTCTGCGTCCCGGAATCCTGATTAAACGGAACAGAGTCAGCAGTTATCGTCTGGTATGACGTGGTGCCATCGCTTCCGGTACAGCTTGCTGAGGTCCAGCCGCTCCACGTAGAGCCTCCGTCGCTCGAGTATTTGTAGAGGGCGGTTGAGACGTCCAGACCCGATTTAACGTCTTTCACCCCTATCGTGCAGTCAGGGGTCTGGTCTGTGACCCAATCTGTTGGATTGAAGTTCTGCCAACCTTCCGGGTTAGCAGTATCGATCGTCACCTTGTAATGATCCGCACTACCCCAGTTTCCAGCGTTGTTCTTTGCTCTGACATGGAAATACCAGATGCCGTCTGACACATCAGAGTACCAAACACTGTTTTCAGTGGTGTCACATTCGGTATCAAGAGTTGTGATGGATGACTGATCCAACGTGTAACTATAGCAATCGACTCCGGAAGTGTCGGGCGGAGTTGTCCATGTGAACAGTGGATTACCATCGTTGTACCATTCGTTCGCGTCTGGATGTGATGCTGATGAGATTGTTGGTGCTGGTGGATTGGTAACATCTACGATCAGTTGATAAGAACTTTTGTAAGCCTTATTGTTGTTTTCGTCGAATTCTGTGACATCACCTCCACTATCGACGATCCAACCGATCCAGTAAGTACCATCTGGCACACTACTTGGGAAAGTGCCCAACCAATCAGAGTCATTCCAATCGAAAGGAGAGATTGAAGAGACGTAATCAGTACCGATGAGATAGTCCGATTCCGTAATAATCGTATTCGTGGAGGCATAGTATGATACGTGGAAGTTGCCTGATGATTCAGTGCCAACATTACGTACATCGCACCAGACATTAAAATTTGTCACGCCGGGATCGACCAAGGTTGGGCTAAATCCAGACTATACCTGACCGTCATCGATCAGATCAGCATAATCGGTTGGTGGTGTGTCCTCATTGCACCATGTGTCGATACGGTCAAACTTATCCTGATTCAATCGGGTACCATGGTTGCTGTCCGAACCATCATTACCATGAGCATGGACTGTGAGTATATATCGGCGTTCGGGATTGGTGTAGTAGATCCATACTGGTGAACCACTCATGCCCGAAGCGGTGTCCATGTAGTACCAGTGATTGTGCTCTGTAGCTGTATGCCCATCGTCAGTATCAAAGTACATGCACAAACCATCTGAATCAGGAGTCCCACAATCCTTGTCTCCAGGATAGCCGGCGAGATTTAGGGCACCTGTATAAACAGGATCATCGGGATCGGCAGTCTTTCGCCCCATCCAGCCCGCAAAGTCACCAACATTTCGGTCCAATGTTATGAGTGCCCAATCATGTCTGTGATCTTGGTCTACAGTCCAACCTGTGTAGCTTCGCAAGTGTGTTGCCCATGCGTAATTATAGGGCATATAGTCATCATTCAGCCCAGGGACGACTTTGACAGACGTTGCCCATCCACCATGATCATGTGAATACACACAGTGCCCCGCAGTCAAAACATGATACCCATGATCATCTGGACACCCAATTATGGCCCCAGAACAACCACCGAGAGCCCCGTCTGGGAAAGTACTGAATAGATTGCATACAGTCCGCCAAGGAAACGTTTCAGTATTATCTATGCGTGCTCGATCATCAGGTGGAAACACGGTCTCTGGAACCATTCCGGGAGGCAACAGACCCTGATATGACAGCGTTGAATTTAAATCCGAATCGACCGGCTGCTGCGTTGTGTCATTACTCGGAATCCGAATCGCTTCTCCTGTGGCGATATTGTACATCTCTACAGCGGTGGGATCCTCGATTCCATCCACCTCACGAGGCTCTGGTGAGACAATCAGCGGACAGTTTCGCATATCGTCAGGCAGTCGCAGATGAGGGCTATCCGAAATGCGATAGGATGGGTTGATGGTACCGTATGCACCATCTGGCATGGGTTCAGGCGTTACCGTTCTAATATCTGCATCGCCTGTATAATACATCGCTATATTCGATGTGTCTACTCCTGTGTCACCATACGTTGCAGAATTCATTGTTAACACGATAAAAATTGTAATTAACAATATATATAATTTTTTTATTTTAATCACACTGTTATCTCATATTCCCTAACATATAATAATGAACCATCATACCGAATTTCAGCACGGAATGTAGATCCTGCTTCCAATCCAAGAAGGGGTTTTTCGATTATTTCGGGAAATCTTCCAACTTTTGTAGTAAAAGCAAAGTAATCTCCATCCTTATGGATTGGCTTGAAAATCTTATTCCCAGGCATGACTTGATGAATAGTTGTTTGTTGAGTATCATCTTCTGTTAATTGTTCTGATTCCATATCACCGTCAGATTCGTTTATTGGAACGTATCTAATTTTTACGGGTCTTACGGTAAGTAGGAACAGAGTTTGGACTTCTTGTCCTTCATGCAGCGGCTCATATTCTATTGGCGGTTTAGGTTTAGGCTGGGACTCTGAACCTTTATATCCAGAAGTTACGGTCATCTTCCCTTCTGGGGGTTCTTCTCCACTTGGCTGTTCGATTGGAGATTCTATAGTTTGTTCAGAATATCGTGTATAATTAACAATTTTATCTATTCTAACCATTCCTAAATCTTTGGGATATGGTTCAATACTACATTCTGTTGGTTCAGGAGCGAAAGGGTCTGTTTCATCAGGGCATATCTCGCCCTTTGTTATTGACATTATCGTAGCTTCAACAGTTCCAATATCGCTTATTATAGGTTTACCTCCAATTGTTTTAATGTAGTCTTGATATATGACAAATTCTTCCGGATATATCAGTATTTCTTCTGATGATATCGGCGGAGCTGCATCTGGCGTTGCTGCCGGTGGTGTTACGTTCGGTTGCGGCGTCCCGATCTCTGATGTCTCCTGTACGCATCCTGACAACACCGCAGCGATCAGCACTGCGGACAAGATCGATATTGTGGTTCTGTTATTCATGTTATTGATTTTTCGTTTTCTGTAAATATTTAGCTACACATATTCATCACATTTAACTATTTCTGTTGCACCAACACCCCCGTCCGGATGTGTTGAGGAGGGAGATTGCAGGCGCTGGCGGATCTGCTGCATCTACCAAACCGTGTACTCACTACTCTCGCCCGTATTCCGGGCAGCATCATCGATCTTGAATTTGATCGTATTCTGCATCCCAGAATCCTGATTAAACGGCACAGAACCAGCAGTTACCGCCTGATACGATGTGGTGCCATCGCTTTCTGTGCAGCTTGCAGAGAGCCAGCCGCTTCACGATGGGCCTCCATTGCCAGAGTATTCGTATTAGGCTACTCCGACATCCAGACATGATGTGACATCCGCAACCTCGATCGTGCAGTCAGGTGTCCGGTCTGTTCACACCCCATCTCCACCCGCCGCCTGCAGGATCATGAGCGCGTCGAGCGCGTTCACGTAGCCGCTCTCGTCTATGTCCGCCTCTAACAGGTATCCTCCGCTGACTGCGATTTCGAGTGCGATCAGGGCATCCGCGGACGTGAGCGTACCATCGTGGTTGGGGTTGCCTTTTAGATGCGGGTTACACCGTCCCATACACGGATAATTATCATAACCGGCATCAGAATGTGGTATCAGAGTATCCCCGATCCCGTCGCCAGATATGTTATGCTTGCCGGTTCCGCTGCCATCATCGACGCCGGTGTAATCAGACCAGTAGTTACCTTCGAGAAGAACCGGGTGGTGCCAGTCGTTATTTGCCGGATTGCTGTCATATATAGAATTTTTTACAATATCATTGTGAAAGATTGTGTTGTTGCTCGAACCAATCAGGTTGATGCCGCGGTTGTTGTTCAATACGATGTTATCCGAAATATTGCAGTGATCCGCATCGACGAGACAAATACCAGCCACATAGTCGCCTGTCGCCCCCCTCACCGCAAACCCTGAGATATTCACCCAGTCAGCACACACATCAAAGACGTGATCACCCGAATCCGCCGCGGTCAATGTCACCACGTCCGCACCTTCGCCTCGGAGCGTGAGCGTCTTGTCCACATCCACGTTCTCGGTGTAACTCCCGTTCCAGACAAAGATCATCTCACCGGCATCCGCTCCATCGACCGCCGACTGTATCGGCGTCCCGTTTGCATTGAACGCACCACCATCACGCCACCAGCCAGTCGTGTTGACATAGATGTCCGGAGAATAGATATCGATCACGCCCTCGTAAACACGGTAATTCTCCTTCGTGACCGTGACGTCTAACCCCCCTGCATCCGGATCGATCGTGAACCGTACCAATCCTGACGCGTCGGTCTTTGAGACGTTGTAGACCTCACCGCTCTTCCGGATGCAGACCGTAGCATCCCGAACCTGAACCGACCCGGGATCGTGACCGATTTCCGAGACGCTGATCACAAGTGTCTGCTTCCTGGCAGGGATCTGTGACGGCATCGAGATTGAGAAGTTTCTCGGCGTCTCGGTCCAGATCGGAAGTTCCGGGTCTCCGAGGAGATTTATTGCGTACTGGAGCCATCGCATCGCAGTCTCGTCCTCTTGTGAATCGGGGATGTATCGCACCTTCGAGTATCCGACCACCTCTCCGAGACGGTGCGCGTTTTCGTTGAAGGTTATGTTGAAGAATCCCCGATCGTATAGGTCGGATGGACCCTCTCCGGGCGGAAGTTCGGGATCGTACCATCCGTATCGGCTGTTTCCAATGTATCCAACGGATCCGCCGTCTTCGTTATTCATGTAACGCTCTGACACCGAGTCCGCCTCAAAATTATTTGAATTGCAAGATATAGTGTATAATATGAAATTTCTCGGCGAATTTGTCAGACTGCTGGCATCAGAATTCTCGATCCGTCCGGAACCAACGCAGAAACCGGCGGCGTATCCATGCCCTACATGATTGACGATGTTGCATCCGCGGTTAAGTTCGTCCATCGCAGAACTTTTGCTCAGGTTGCCATATCGCTCGTATAACTTGACGATACTGAAGTTCTCGAGCATGCAATCCGCCTCGATCATGTCCTTCGTATCCCCGCCATCGGTCTCAGCATCAAGATATTCCGCAAGAAACAGGATATCCCGCGTATAATTCGGAGGCGGGTTCTTCTCGTACCGGAGGGTCTTGTTTACAAACGTCCTTGCTTCTGCAACAGAATCCACTGGCGCCCTTCCCACAAAAACGTCGGGATACAGATCGACACTGTCATTCACCTCGCCATAAGTCAGATTTCCGTTGGCATCCCAGTTGCCATCGAGATCAGAGTAATACAGATCGGCAGGTATTGCTTTATCCTCGTACGACTCCTCTGCTAGCGCTGCCGAGCCATTAACCCATCCATACCCTCCCCGGCACGGAATGATGCTTGTATCCCCGCCGAGCAACACCCATTTCGTGCCCCATGCCGTGTATGCATCGTTGATGAAATTCCGTATCCTCTCCTGCATATCGACTCCGGTACCAGCATAACTGCTCTTGATCCACGAGGTGTTGACGACCGTTGTAGGGACTCCTTTCTTCGTCTTCCAGTCTGCAAGTCGCTGGAACTCGTCTTCGAGTGAACCCTCGGTGATGATCACGTACTCGGCATTCCCATCAGGAAGTGTGGACTTCGAAAGCGGCATGATACGATCTACCGTGATAGTCCGTGTTGTTGGCATCGCTCTCGATACGTCGCCCGGGTTTGCGACCAACCCAGCCGCTATACGGTAGAACTCATCGTGTTCTCGCCCGTTCAGTCTTGCATCAACCACATCACCCGCATCGGCGGCTGCATAACGCAGCGTTTCGTATCTCACATCGAGGATGAGCTCCTCGTGCAGGATCAGTCTCCGTTCGGCAGGGCTATACTGTAGCGGAAAGACGCGGAAACTGAATATCTTATACCCGCGCAGCGAACCGACACTTACCCCGCCGCAGACCACGTCGGGATACACATCCGAAGAATCGTATACAGAGCCCGGCGGCACGAACTCAGCGGCGGCGCCAGCCATTGTCGGGATCGGGGGCTGCGCCGGCAGAATCATGTACTCGCC
>JAUVWP010000142.1 GCA_030604085.1 Methanosarcinales archaeon
CGAGGTTCTGCGCTACCTCAAGGCGACCGACCAGACCAACCCCGAAGTTCAGGCAAAGGCAGAACTCTTCATCATAACCGGCTACCAGCGCCAGCTCACATTCAGGCACAACGACGGCTCGTTCTCAGCATTCGGCGAGGGTGGACGCGAGGGCGGCAGCCTCTGGCTCACTGCGTTTGTCCTTGACTCGTTTGCAGGCGCACGGGACGTGACATCGATCGATGACTCGGTTCTCGCAGATGCTTCTGACTGGATCTGTGAGCACCAGAGCACAGACGGTTCATGGGAATCGGTCGGTTTCGTCTGCCATCAGGAGATGATTGGCGGGATGGAGGGGAGATACGCGCTCACCGGTTTCGTTGCGATCGCACTCGCTGATTATGGGGCGGCAGATCCGTCTGTCCTCGAGGAAGCGCAGGCGTACCTCGAAGCGAACCTTGAGGAGCAGACCGACCCATACCCGCTTGCGATCGCATCTGTCGCGCTTTTGAAACTTGGAAGTCCGTATGCTGATACCGCTCTTGAAAAACTGATCGCCCTCAAGCAGGAGGATGAGAACGGCGTCTACTGGGGACCAGACGCAGCGCTGGTCGGGGATTCTGACAGGGACCCCTATCCGTTCGAGTACGGTCATCCGCCTTCGAGCAGGAACGTTGAGATCACATCGTACGCGGCGCTTACACTTATCGATGCGAAGCATCCACTTGCAAACGACGCTGTCAAGTGGATTTCGGCGCAGAGAAACTCGCTTGGCGGATTCTCTTCGACGCAGGACACGGTTATGGCACTTAAGGCACTGATGACCGCGGCAGCAACCAAAAGTAGGGATATCGACGCCACAGTGACGGTGTCAGCCGACGGAAGCAGCGTCAAGGAGATCGGAATCGATGCCGGGAACTTCGATGTGCTCCAGACCGTTCGAGTGCCTGACGGCACAAAAGAGGTGGAACTTGTGCTTACCGGAACCGGAGAGGTCGGTTACCAACTGGTAAAGCGGTTTAACGTGATCCTTCCGGAGCTTGCGCCGGTTTCGGACATGCAACTGAATGTCACGTATGATGCTACCAATGTTGCTGTCGATGACGTGATCACCGTGCGGACGCTGGTTACGTACACCGGAGCAGCCGAGTCCACGGGCATGATGATCGTGGATGTTGCTGTGCCCACAGGGTTTACACCGGTCGGGACGAGTCTTGATGCACTCGTTTCGAACGGCACGATCACGCGCTACGAGATCGCGGGCAGGAAAGTCATCGTCTACGTGCTCGACCTGCCGCGAGGGGTCAAACTCTCGTTTGAGATGAAGATGCGGGCGCTCTTCCCGGTAAAGGCGATCGTGCCTGACAGCCGGGCGTACTCGTATTATGATCCCGAGGTCTGCGCGGGCGCGAGGGGCGGGGAGATAGTGGTGGGCGCGTAGGCGCGAGAGGGGGGTGGGGGTCACTTTCACTACGCTCTTGAGGAAGGGTTAAATCTACAGACACCACAATAGTTTGAGTGCCAACAGACAATGATCGGTCTGGAATTGGAGGGAACTGATGGAAACTATGAACGATACACTCGCTCCAAATGTAATAGACAACAGCCCGAACAGAGAGCTAATGAACGATAAATATGGAATAGATTTTGCATTCTTCTTCCTTATAATACCTTTGATTTTGATATTTATTTATATTCTACTTTGGTTATTTCCTCAATTAGAGTATATTTTCGTTTTACAACTATCCAATCCCACAGTAACCAGCATCTATCTTTCTAACTATGCTCATGTTTCGTTTTGGCATCTTTTAAATAATTTAACCGGCTATTGCGTACTTATTTACCTAATCCTTACATTCGAGATCGATAGAAAAAGATTTTACACTAACATGATTCTATTTTTTACAGCCCTGCCTCTACTTCGCTTTGCATCGATTGCTTATTGGACAAACATCCCAGCATCTATTGGATTTTCTTGTATTGTTTCTGGATTTCTCGGCTATCTTGCTTATTCAGTTTATAATTATATAAAAATGTACTGGAATATTCATTTAGATTACCGCTTCCCGCTTTCGATACTGCTATTCAATCTTTTATTTATTACAAGTATTTATAAATGGATGCAGCAGTTTCTTGTTCTTCTTCTCCTGTTCTTATTTATGATTATTATGATTCGAGATAGCATAAAAAACTTATTTTATAAAATTTACAATATGTGTATATCACGGAAAACTAAAAAATTCAAAAATATCGTGATATTCCTTTTTACGATATGTTTCATTCTTTTTGGATCGTTTTCGTTATTTCCAGTAAATATAGGTCAGACAAATATACTCTCTCATTACGTTGGCTATGGTTTCGGGGTTCTGGCTCCATTGTTGTTTACTGAACCTTTGTTAAAAATAATTGAGAAGTGGAAGTACATCGGTGGATAAACCCAATCGGAGACAAAACATGACCGACCAGATCGAAGACGTAAAAGATAAGATCGTAAAAGTGCTTAAAAAGCACGGCGTAAAGAGGGGTGGATTATTCGGATCCATAGTGAGAGGAGAGATGAAAGAAGATAGTGACATCGACATACTGGTAGAGATTGAAAAGGATATCAGCCTACTGGACTTTATCGGAATTAAACTGGAGCTTGAAGATGGGCTTGGGAGAAAAGTAGACTTAGTAGAGTACTGCGCTATCAAGCCATCTATCAGGGATAAAATTCTCAAAGAGCAGGTGGTGATTCTGTGAAAAAGGATGTGCGGGTTTATATCGACGACGTACTTGAATGCATCGATAAGGTGGAGGAATACATAGAAGGAGTCGGTGAAGAAGAGTTCTATGAAAATACACAGATCCAGGACGCAGTTATAAGACGTCTTGAGATCGTAGGCGAGGCGATAAAGAATATACCAGTGGATTTCAGAGAACAGTATCCGGATATCCCGTGGAGAAAGATTGCAGGAATGCGGGATGTGCTTATACATGGATATGCTGGCGTGAATCTTTTGAGGGTGTGGCGGGTTGTAATAGATGATCTTCCAGATCTCAAAGAGAAATTCCGAGAGATGGAAGGAAAGGGAAGGGGGGCACACTAGGTTCTTACGTGAGGATAGTTGTCGTTTCTGGGAACATGGCTTCAAAGAAAGGTTCCAAGAATATGGAGAGTTTCTTGAAATTATGGAGAAGATGTAAGCTTGCAAATCCCTCCCTCGCCCTACCCATCACAGTACTTAAGATGCAGCCGGCACATGGTTGGAGATGACACAGAGGCATCGGCATGAAGAAGCAACTCGTAGCAGTCATGGATTTCGGAGGGCAGTATAGTCACCTGATCGTGCGGAGATGCAGGAATCTCGGGGTATACGCCGAACTGATCCCGCACACCACATCCCCTGATGCGATCAGGGAGATGAATCCGGAAGCGATCATCCTGTCAGGAGGTCCTTCCA
>JAUVWP010000051.1 GCA_030604085.1 Methanosarcinales archaeon
ACAACAACAGGCTCTGACCACCTGGAACCCTGTACAACGTCGCCATTTTTGACTTTCATGCCCATTCTCCACGCTTGATATGAATAAATGCTCAAACTTCAGTTTCAGTTCAGCATAGCGATTCTTGGTAGAAGTCGTGCCCGTCTAAAGCTGAGATTGTTGATCAGAGAAATGTTTGATTTCAGAGACTATAAACTTCACGATGTGAAGATCGATGCGTCTTCGTGTTTGAATATTCATTCTCCCGGTTTCACGGCATTCACGACATCTGGCACTCTTTTATGCATTTCTCGTAGCCTCCTTCTGTTACCTGCCTGATGATCTGATCCGGCTTTCCCGAGCATTCGATCCTGCCGCCGAGCATCACATGCGCCCAGTCCACATCCACGTAGTCGGTGATCGTTGCAAGATGTGTGATAATAAGCCCGGACGCGGTTCGCCTGCTCGGACGCTCCCGCCTGTGCAGGAGTTTGCTAATCATCCCGCCGACCAACTCCATGTTCTCGATGTCAACGCCAGAATCAGGCTCATCCAGCATCACAAAATCCGGGTTCTGCGCCATCAGTTGCAGTATCTCGGACCTTTTTATCTCGCCTCCCGAGAACCCGGCGTTCACATCCCGCTCAAGGAATTCCTCTGTGAAATGCATTTCTTTCGCAAGAACGCGGGTCTCATCGGTGATATCACCGGATTTATCGCCACGGCAGAGGTTCACCATCTCCCCGAGCCTGATGCCGCGTATGACCGGCGGGTTCTGGAATGCGATCCCCATCCCGAGTTTCACGCGCTCAGCGGTCGTCAGGTTGGTTATGTCCTCGCCATTGAAGATGATCCTGCCGCCGGTCACCCGGTATCTTGGAAACCCGAGTATACCAAGCAAGAGCGACGTCTTTCCAGATCCGTTGGGACCTAACAGGACGTGACACTCGCCCTTCTCGATTATGAGGTCGAGACCTTTGAGTACGGGTCGCCCATCGACCTCGAGGTTCAGGTTCTCTATTTCGAGCATGTTCATAAATCTGTAGCATCACTCTTTAATCTTCTCAAACGAGTCTTTGTGCTTGCAGACCGACACTCAACTGGTGCCGCGTCAGCGACGGTAACATATCCACAGTTCTCACACCTACAAAGAATCCATAGACTTTTATATCGAAAGTTTTGTATAGAATGCCTGCCCCGTGAAACACCCCGCCCACCCGAACTTCACCCAAACAACTAAATATCTTGAAAACAAAAACAATTGTGTGAACATAAAATGCTTAGCGAAACAGTAATCTCAAAAGGATACCAAACCGTTGTGCCTGCAAAGATAAGAAAAGCCCATGGGATAACGCCCGGTGATGTTTTGGAATGGATAGATACCGAGCAGGGAATACTGGTACAGCCAAGAAAAAAAAGAACATTGCAGGATATAGTAGGCATAGTAAAATCTGGAGGGGATGCGGTTGAATCCAAGAAGATGATCCAGAAGGGACTTAAATGATCTTCGCAGACTCCTCATACTTTATCGCCCTATCAAGAGAGAGGGACCGGTGGCATAAAGACGCACTAAAACTCGTTCCAAAAATTAACGAGCCGATGATGATATCTGACCTTATCGTAAGTGAAAGCGTCACGCTGGTGGGGTCGCTGGAAGGCGGAAAGGCAGGCAAGATTCTTTATGAATATTTTACAGACAACTGCAAAATAACATTTATGGATGCGGGAATGCTCGCAAAAGCAGCGGATACTTTTCTTATGTACGACGGCTCAATATCGCTGGCTGATGCAGCGTCTGTCGAGATAATGAAAAAACACGGAATTAAACGAATACTCTCCTTTGACAGCGACTTCGATAAAATACCGGAAATTGATAGAATCCATCAGTTATGACCTCTGCAATAACAGAATCCGAAGTCGAAGAAGTCGCACTTGAGATTCTCTCGGAACTGGGCTACTCCACTGTCCGGATATCACCCCGGATGGAACATCTCCCGAAAGGAACTCCTATTCCGACGTAGTATTAGTCGAAAGGTTAAGAGACGCAATCGACAGGTTCAATCCCGACATTCCAGTAGAAGCAAGGGGATAAGCCCTCAAAAAAGTGCTGAGGACAGAAAGCCCGGATCTCATCAACAACCACCATTTCCACAAGATGACGGTAGACTGTGTTGACATTGAATACCACAGGGACAACGGCGGCATTGCGGGCGATACGGTCTGGCTCTTCGATTTCGAAAATCCGGAAAAGAACGAGTTCTTGGCAGTTGGACTGTTAAACCCCTCGGAAAAATAGGGAGTGGAGTTGGGTTATAAATCCCAACCTCCTCTCGAAGAAGTATCAGTCCTTAATCTTCTCAAACGCGTCCTTGTGCTTGCAGACAGGACACTCGGTCGGTGCCTCATCAGCATCGGTAACGTATCCACAGTTTGTACATCGATATTCAGCCATAAAATCTCACCTCCTTTGTTTTAGATTGTCTTCTTACAGAAATACCAGTCCTTACAGTCATAGCCCTCGGAAAGACGCTTCTCTGCCTCATCCGTAGTTGCAGGTGGCGGCACAATCGCTTGATCTCCGGGCCTCCAGTCGGCAGGCGTTGCGATCCCGTACTTGTCTGCCGCCTGCAGGGCATCGACGAGCCGCAGGATCTCATCCATATTCCGTCCTGTTGAGAGTGGATAGTAGATCATCGCCCGCAGGATCTGGTCAGGATCGATCACAAAGACGCATCGCATCGCAGCGGTTGCGCTTTGTCCCGGATGGATCATGCCATACAGCGTCCCAACATTCATGCTAAGGTCCGCAATCACCGGAAACGGAATCTTGACACCCATCTTCTCCTCGATGTTTCGCACCCATGCGATGTGCGAGTGGACGCTGTCAACGCTGAGTCCGATCAGCTTCACACCGCGCTTCTCAAGTTCAGGATTCATCTTCGCAAAGCCCATGAACTCTGTTGTGCAGACCGGCGTGAAGTCTGCCGGATGCGAGAAGAGGATGACCCACCCTCCCTTGTAGTCAGAGAGTTTCATTGGTCCGTGAGTGGTCACAGCCTCGAAATCGGGGGCAGTCTCGCCCAGATGAAGCATCGGGCGTGCCTGTGCCGGTTCTGTTGTGGTTTCTTCATCCATACCTTCTCACCTCGTTTTTAGTCTTTTGGCAGTTGTTTCAGCGCATTACGAAACATCGCAATGCCGGGTGCGCCTGAAGTCATAAACACAACCTCGAGCGTCTCCACGATCTCCTCCTTTGTTGCCCCGTTGTTGAGGGCATTTCGCATCTGCGATTCGACACAGGGCTCACACCGCTGTGCTGCAACCGCGGCCAGTGCCATAAGAGTCTTCACCTTCACAGAGAGCGCGCCATCCTTCAGCACACCCTCGTCACACTTTTGATACATCCTGAGGAAGGACGGGTCGATCTCTCCGATCGTCTTCATGATATCCGGGGTAAACCCGATCTTCTTGCTAATATTCGCTACAATCTCTTTTCCCATTGTTACATACCTCCTATTTTCTTCAAAGTCTTTTACAATCTCTTACAGTCTCTCATCGACCCCGCCGCCGGTGTCGCATTCCGGAATGTAGCAGCTGACATCGATGAAATCACACCTCTCGCCGCACGATGGACACTGTTCCGGCGGCGCATCCGCTTCCAGGGTATACCCGCAATTTGAGCATTTCCAGCTTGTCATCTCATTAACCTCTTAACCTCTTCAGCAGCCCGCGAAGTTCTCTGCCTCGTGCTCGCCGCAGAACCAGCAGGTTTCAGGGTTGTCGCCTTCGACAAACGTCATCTGCCCGCATGTGAGACATGCAACCTTGGTGCCGTGTGCAACCGGCGTTCCCGGCGGCAGAACCGAAACGGTTCCGGCAACTTCCCAGAGACCGTGCAGGTTACATCGCGAGACCGCACGCAGTTTGATAGATCCCACGTTGTCGAGCCGGATCGTGAAGACGGTCTTTGGCTCGGTGAGTTGCGGGGTTAAGTCTATTCGTGCCAGGAATACGTCCTCTGCATACAGTTCGATCCACTGTATATGATGTCCCGGCTCATTCGGATGCTTGAGCATCCCGCCGACCTCAACCTCGATATTAAACGGCTCCCGTGCCGCAATCTCTATAGGAATGCTGATATGCGGCAGGTGCTTCTTCTCAAGCGCAGTCAGGTTCATCAGGTTCGCTGCTCTGTTCACTCGCAGGAACTGCTCATCAATCACTTCTTCAACCATTGTTTATACCTCCTTTGGTTTATTCCACAGGTTTGAAAAACTCCTTCCCGACGCCACATGATGGACACTTCCAGTCGTCTGGTAGGTTCTCGAACTCTGTCCCAGGTTCGATTCCGCTCGCAGGGTCGCCCCTCTCCGGGCGGTACAGGTATCCACACATCTTGCATCGATAATTCGTCATAGTGTGCCCGCCTTTTACTCAAACAATATCCATCGGAACGCCACAGCAGACGAGCTCTCCGTCTCCTTCCTCTATTACCTTAACAACGTTCCCACAGATACTGCATTCGTAAACTTCTCCTTTAGATGTCATTATGTACCTCCTATTTAATATCCTTCACACCTGATCTCGAAGTACTCTCTCGGATGATCGCACGACGGACACTCAGAAGGTGGTTCCTTGCCATCGTGCACATACCCGCACTTCCTGCAGACCCAAGTGACCGTCGTATCCTTTGTAAAGACCGTATCCGCATCGAGAGTTGCAAGCAGTTTCCGGTACCGCTCTTCGTGATGCGCCTCTGCAACCGCTATCGATCGAAGTCTGCTGGCAATCCCGTCCAGCCCATCAATTTCTGCAACGTCTGCAAACTCCGGATACATCGTCGTAGTCTCATAGTTCTCGCCAGCGATCGCTGCGGCGAGGTTTTCAGCGGTTGTGCCGAGTGTGAGCGGAGCAGCCGCTTCCACGACGATCTCATCAGGTTTTTCAGGAATCGTCTGCCGCAGTTCATCGATCATCCTAAAGAGCCACTTCGCATGTTCCCGTTCGTTCTCTGCGGTCAGAAGGAAGATGTCTGAGATCTGCTCAAAGCCCTCCTTCTTTGCAATCTTCGCATAGAACGTGTACCGGTTCCGTGCCTGACTCTCGCCGATGAAGGCCTTTGTCAGGTTTTCAATCGTCTTTTCCATGACTCTAACTGCCTCCTGGCTTCACGCTGTATATCTCGGTAACCGTAACAGTGACGAGGTTCTTAGGCGCTGGAAACCCCACATTGGCCAGCTCTTCCTTTGCCGCATCAAAGGCAGGTCCGCTATCCGCAAGTGTAGCTGTTCCTTTGAGCTGATATCCTGATGCGGTCTCTGCGTCCACGATGTCGATTGCGACCCTTGGGTTCTCCATGAGGTTCTTTCTGGTGTGTTCTGAGAAGATATCCGCAAACTGGATCATCTGCTCATCAACGATCTTAAAGCTGCCCTTCGGCGAGACATTCGGCACGCCACCTTTTGATGCCGTGGCAACCGAGCCCCACCCGATCTTTTCAAGAACCTTCTTTACATCGTCTGTGATCTTATCCATCTTACTCACCTCCTAAATCTTTTCGGAAAGTGCTCTTGCGATGCTCTCGCCAAGTTCCCTTGACTCCTGTTTTATCTTGCCGGTGATCGCACCTGATACCTGCAACCCGGGTTCCACCACATCCATGCCCCAGCCCTTCATGGCATCGATGATGATCCCGACAGCTTTGGGGCGGGTTGCGTAAGGTCCGAATGCTGTCCCGACCTTGCCAGACAGATCAAGGCTTCCAACCTTCTTTAGTAATTGCTCCACAAAGACGACCGGTTTCATCTCATACGTCGATGAGCCGATCGCAACGGCATCTGCCGAGTCCATGATCGCGAGCGCGTCATCCACACTCGTTGTGCGCCCGCCGCCGGGCACATCCTCAGTCATGTTACCGAGCAGTATCACTTCAGTCTCAAGACCCTCGGACCTTGCCCCGTCATCTATCTGTTCTGCCATCTCTCCGGTGTGACCGGTTCCGGTTCCGTAGATTACAGCCAGTTTAGCCAATTACAACACCTCCTCTGTGTGTTACAGGATGTTTAAGGAATCACATCCCGCCCTGCTGGCGGTGGTGTCGATGAATCGCTTCGGGTGACCCATTACGCTCGTATCAGCGGTCAAACATCCTGATGCGTGCAAATCAGTGCGCTTTAAGCGCGCTTCACCCCCACTTTACAATACAACTTTAAAAACTTATCGTTCGAATATCGTTAAGAATTTATGGATTTAAGACGATGTTCGCAAAACAGCCGCCCGATATCGAGGGTGATGTACGAATAAGCCACCAAAACTCTTATTGCAGATCGGATAATTGAGTACCAGCAAGGTGGTCAAAATGGCCAAATGTCTATGGTTAGCGACCATCAAAAAACATCAGAACCAGAAAAATTAGGGTTGTGCCAGATGTTAAGTAAGGTAACAAACAAATGAAAGTAAAGGAGATTACAAATGGAAAGTTCAGGATTTGAAGATTTGCATTTATCAAAAGAGATGTATCAGGCAATCGCAGATATGGGTTTTGAAGAGCCCACCACAATTCAGAATCGATCCATTCCATATATGTTGGATGGAAAAGATGTGATTGGACAGGCGCAAACAGATACAGGGAAGACTGCAGCTTTCGGAATTGCAACTTTAGAGAGGATAGATCCGGAAAATAAGAAATTACAGGCTGTAATTTTATGCCCCACAAGAGAGCTGGCAATTCAGGTATCAGAAGAACTGAAAAATCTTTCGAAGTATAAAAAACGCATCAGGATTTTACCCGTTTATGGTGGACAGCCTATAGGGCGCCAGATTAAAGCATTAAGAGAAGGTGTACAGATTATTATCGGCACTCCTGGCCGCGTCATGGATCATTTAAAACGCCGCACTTTGAAAATGGATAGCGTAAAGATAATCATACTGGATGAAGCAGATGAAATGCTGGACATGGGATTTAGAGACGACATCGAAACTGTTGTGAAGAAAATCCCGGAGAAAAGACAGACCATACTCTTCTCTGCAACCATGTCAAAGGCCATTTTAAAATTAACGAAACGATATCAGAGAGACCCACAACTGATAAAATTGGTACATAGGGAGATGACCGTTCCCGATGTCGAACAATTTTTTGTTGAAGTCAAGCAGCAAGCAAAAACAGAGGCCTTGTCTCGTTTAATCGATCTTTACAATCTGAAATTGTCATTGGTCTTTTGTAATACAAAAAGACGTGTGGATGAATTGGTTGAAAGCCTCAAGGCAAGAGGATATCTGGCTGAGGGGCTGCACGGGGGGCTGCAGCAAAATCAAAGAGACGGCGTCATGTCTAAATTCAGAAGGGGGGAGATTGATATTGTAGTGGCAACTGATGTGGCAGCCAGGGGAATCGATGTAGGGGCTACAGACGCCGTGTTCAACTATGAAATACCTACTGATGATGAATATTATGTACATAGAATCGGAAGAACCGCTAGGGCAGGAAAAGCGGGGCGTGCATTTACATTTGTGACCAGCAAGGAGGCATATAGAATAAGGCAGATACAAAGATTCACAAAAACTAAAATTATAGCTCAGAAAGTTCCTTCTGTCAGTGATGTCGAAGAGATCAGGACGAACTTGCTTTTAGAAAAAGTTAAAGGGATTATTGATGCCGGGCATCTGGGAAAATGCAATAATTTGGTTGAAAGACTTGTCCAGGAAGATTATACTTCTTTAGAAGTGGCTGCTGCTTTGCTAAAGATAGTGACTGATGAAGGGAGGAAAGACTAGCCAAACGATTTTTTCACAAAAAATCGAGTAAAAACTGCCCTTCGGGTCGGAAGCCAGTTTTTGATCAAACTTTTGTGAAAAGTTTGCGAGTAAGAAATGCCCTCCGGGTGGGGGTTGGCGATATACTTTTCGTAAATGAAAATGGTGCGTAGAGTGGCTGGACGCTATAGTGTATATACCCTACAAAAGAGGTGTTTTCGTTTGAATATCGTCAAGAATTGATGGATTTAAGACGATGTTCGCAAAACCGCCACCCGATGTCGATTGTAATGTGTGAATAAGCCACCAAAACGCTTATTACAGATCGGATAATTGAGTACCCTGAAAGGTGGTCAAAATGGCTGAAGAATCCAAACACTCACATGAAGAAGCAACGCAAGACGCAATTGGCGAGATTGAGGAACTCAAGATCGAGATCGTTGAGATGCTGAAAGATGCGGCGGTCAAGTTCCCTGTGAAGGACAAAAACGAGCTAAAGAACCTCTTCCCGCCTGGAACCAAGATGGCATGCAGGGTCGGTGGCAAAGAGACGCACTTCGATGAACTTGCAGAGACGCTCGACATCGATGACTTTCCGCTCGAAGATGCATCGGCGGTTGCGTCAAAGATACTATCCAGATGCTCCATAACGTAGGTGTGGGGCATCTCTAATTTTTTTATGGATAAAGGAGATGCGAGCACCATGACCGACTCAAAACCAAAACTCGTAATCGTCTACGGGACCGGGACGAACAATACCAGAGCTGTTGCAGAAGGCATAGAGATCGGAGCACGGGACGAGGGCGTAGATACCGTTCTCTTAAATGTCGCAGACCTCGAAAAGGAAGAGATCGTTGCCGAGATCACAGGTGCGCAGGGAGTCGCGATAGGCTCACCCACCTACAACCGAAAACCGATTCCTGCGATAGTAACGCTTGCAGAGATGCTAAATGATGTAGATATGGAAGGGAAGGTATGTGCAACCTTTGGAGCTTATGGGCACAGTGGAGAAGCTCCAAAAACTCTTAAGCGGGTGCTCAAGCCCTGCAACATGGAACAGATGGATGTTCTTCGGATCCTCGGAAAACCATCAGGTCCAACGCTGGATGAATGCCGGGAGTATGGTGCGGAGATCGCCAGAAAGATGCTTGAGAAATAATATTATTGACAGAATTGATATGGAGGAAAGTAATGTTAAGCGAAACGATGACGGAACGCTTGAATGAACAGGTCAACAACGAGATCTATTCAGCGTATCTGTATATGTCGATGTCTGCCTACAGCACGTACACCGGGCTGAAAGGCTTTGCCAGCTGGTTCATGGCCCAGTATCAGGAGGAGATGTCACATGCGATGAAGATATACGACTACATCAATGACCAGGGCGGGCAGGTGAAGCTTGCTGCGATAAAGGGGCCTGCGACAGAGTTTGAGTCGCCGCTGGACATGTTTGAGAAGACCCTTACGCACGAGAGATTCATCACAGGGTGCATCAACGATCTCGTGGACCTTGCGATTGCGGAGAAGGATCATGCCACAAACATCTTCCTCCAGTGGTTCATAACCGAGCAGATCGAGGAGGAGGGGAACGACAACGATATCATCGCAAGGTTAAAGATCATTGGAGAGGACGGTAACGGACTCCTCATGCTTGATCGGGAACTCGCAGCACGGGTATTTACACCTCCTGCGGCGTCTGATACATGAAATTGAACTGTTCCATCGACGAAATAAAGAGACTTGCGCCCCAGGAGGTTAAAGAACTCCTTGATAAGGATACAGAAGGCGCATTTCAACTGCTGGACGTGAGACAGCCTCGTGAATACGAGGCAGGGCACATTCCCGGAGCGAAATTAATCCCGCTTGGGGAACTTGAGTACAGGTACGGAGAACTTGACAAAGACCGGGGAATCATTTCGTACGGCCGTTCCGGGCACAGGAGCATGGCTGCAAGCATCCTCCTCTGCAGTCTCGGATTTGAGAATGTCTACAATCTCGACGGAGGGACCCGTACATGGGACTACGAGGTCGTCAAGGGAACTGCCGAAGATAAACTGATAACAGGGGGCGAGGAGACTTTTGACGTGCTGATAGTTGCGCTCATGCTCGAGAAGGGTGCACTCGAGTTCTACACAAAGGCGCAAAGGCTGGTCAAAGACGAGAAAGCGGCACAGGTCTTCCAGAGACTTGTTGCGATGGAAGATACGCATCTGCAGAGACTGTATATGCGGTATAGCCAGTTGCTCTGGGAGATGAAGTCGCTTCTGGGTGCTGCTGAGGAGTTACCATCGCTAGACCAGTTGAAGGCGGAACTCTCCACAGTCTACATGGAAGGCGGCATGAGGATCAATGAGGAACTGGTAAAGATGGGGGATCCGGAGTTTATGGACGACCTTGAAGTTCTTGAGATGGGTCTTGAGAAGGAGTATGCGGCTTATGACTTCTACACGAGGGTTGTAGATACAGTCGATGATCATAAAACCAGGAATCTGCTCCACGAACTTGCAGGAGAGGAGAGGGGGCATATCAACCTCTTGCTCCGGGAGATCGCGGGACGCGATGGGAATGCTTAAGCGCACTTGTTGTCAGTGGGGTGGTGGCGATAGGGGCTTGTGCATAAGTGAAGTGCGAGCTGCCAGTTCACATCCACATGATAGGGTGCCCATGTTTGATTACAGAAGATCATGGTGCTACTGCCTATTGCCGTAACTGGGATGGCGAGAATGCGCGCATCCAGACGAGATAGGTGCGGATCCGTATTCACAGTATAGAATTTTACATCATATTACAGAATTTTTCGATGAATAGAAAGATTTAAGTAGCAAGAGCCACCTAAAGCAAATTACAGTTGCATCCATTTCGAAAGTCTGGTAAAATCCACATTCGGATTATCTGAATCAAGTGCCTAAGCAGGTTTTCGATCCCAGAATAGTATACTCTTTAATTTGGAGGGGGTGCAAAAGGGCGGAGAAGATCATGAAAACCAAAGAGGCTGGCAACCCCTTAGGTAAATTAACAAAGATTACAAGATTATTGATGCTGTATGCGGTATTCTTGCTGTCGGTAACATCCATCAGTGCTTATTCTGAAATCGTTCCTCCAAACATCTTTGAGTTCACAAGAGATTATTATAACGTCTTCGGAGAACCCCGGTTATCTGCTTATGTTATAGGAGAGTCTGAATTTGAGAGTGGGGAGAGATCCAGAATAGCTATCCAGTTGGTGAACGAGGGTCAGATCAATGGATTTGAGACTGAAAAGATGCCAGATGAGTCCAATGAGTCCAGGGATGCCAAAACAGAACTGAAGATGGAATATGATGTTACCACAGCAATCAATATTTGTGGAACCCTGGAAAATAAGAATGCGGCGCCCATAAGGATCTTCAGTGGTCTTCAGCATATAGGATTTCTCAGAAGTGGCGAGATATCGCAGCCACTGGAGTTTGATATTGAGATCTTCAGGAATGCCACTTCAGGGGTCTATGAACTCGTTTTAAATCTCACATATCAATACCAGAATGAAGTGGCGGTTGAAGGCTATCCGGATCAGGAGTTTGACTACTGGTATGTCACCAGGAACCAGACGCTGCCTATCCATATCAAGGTGGAACCCGGAGCGGTTTTTGAGGTCGATGGGAACGCAAGCTCCCGGCTATTAACAGGTAGAGAGGGTGTTCTTTACATCGTATACAGAAATGTGGGGTCTGTGGTGGCTGAAGATGCAGTAGCAAGTATTGGTGTGGTGGATCCCTTCAGCACCACTGATGATCAGGCATTTCTTGGAGTCCTTTATCCAGGCGACTCGTATGAGGCAAAGTACTGGATAGAAGTAGATAGCGATGCTCTGCCAAAGACGTATGGAATCGAGACTGAGGTGAGATATACGGACCGACACGGCGATACCCGGATATCTGACATGATGAATGCGCCTGTGAAGGTGGTTGAACCAATGCCCTTGCGTGAACGGATAGGATTGACTGGATACTCCGTTGCAATTGCTGTAATCGCTATGATTATTGGGGTGTCCGGACTTTATATCTATAGAAAACGAGGTAAGACCGATGTTCGGTGAAGCATTCAATGGAGTTATGAAGAGACTGATAGTATTGATGCTTATAACACTTTTATTTATGTCACCGCAAGTACTGGCACAGGAGGAAAGAAGCGTCCCGCCAAATATATGGAAATTTAATGACGACTATTTCACAGTCTATAGCAGTCCTGAAATGGTGGTAAGTATCGCTGGAAGCTCTGAATATGATAAGGACGATTCCGCAACCCTCCTTATCCGGATCATGAACCAGGGCAAGGTCGTAGGGTTCGAATCCGAGGACGAGCCTGATGATGCTAACGAGATCGCCCTATCAAAGATGGAGCAGGGAATGGAATACGGCGTCACAAAAGCAGTGGGCGTGATGGCATCTCTCTCTGCAGAAGGATCACCACTTGACATAAAGACGCCACCTCAGAGCGCAGGCACCCTACTTTCCGGTCAGGTCTCAGAGCCTTTGCAGTTTGAGATCAAGATATGGGACAGTGCGGCTGCAGGCAGATACCAGCTTTTGGTGAATCTCACATACCAGTTCCAGAAAGATGTGCAGGTGGATGGCAATGCGACCAGTAACAAGGTTGACTATATCATGCTGTACCAGGAGGTTACTGAAAGCCATGATGTTTCCATTATTGTCAGGAAACAGGCTGATTTTAAAGCCGTTGAAGTGGACAGTGATCTGTTGCCTGAAAGTTCAGGCATCCTCAGCATAACTTTCAGGAATACGGGTGAGGAAACAGCGTCCGGAGCAACTGCAAGGCTCAAGCTCAGAGATCCATTGAGTAGTACGGATTACACGGCTTTCATGGGAGATATGTTGCCGGGCGATGACGTTCGGACCAGGTTCAATATCGACGTAGACTCCGATGCCACAGCCAAGACCTATTCCATCAAAGCCGAGATCGAATATGAGGATTCTGAGGGCACAACCATGGTCTCGGATACCATCTATGTGCCCGCACAGGTCAGAGAACCTGAAGAGAATGCCAAAATATTCGAGAACCCGTTCCTTATGGGTGGGGGTGTGCTGGTACTGGCGGCTCTGGTATATATTTACATGAAAAGGCGGGAACAGCAATGACTGATGATACTATTATCGCTGTGGAAGATCTGGTGAAGAGATATAATGGTTTTGCGGCTGTTGATGGCGTCTCCTTTGATATCAAACGAGGTGAGATCTTCGGGCTTCTTGGTCCCAACGGCGCAGGCAAGTCCACCATCATCTCCATTTTATGCTGTTTGCTCAAAGCCACTTCTGGCAGGGTCACCATCGACGGATTTGATATCGGAAGGAATGCCAGTGAGATCAAGAAGATAATAGGTGTTGTGCCACAGGAGATCAGCCTTTATCACACACTGACTGCCAGAGAAAACCTGAGGTTCTACGGGAGGATATATGGCTTATCCGGAAAGACGCTTAAGAACCGGATAGAGGCACTGCTGGAGATGGTGGGTCTCACAGATCGGGCAGACGACCTGCTGGAAGGTTATTCGGGAGGCATGAAGCGGAGGATAAACATTGCTGTTGCACTACTGCACAATCCCAGGATACTGTTTCTGGATGAACCATCTACTGGCGTTGATCCCCAGAGCCGTAAGCGGATATATGATACCATTCAGGATCTTAACAGACAGGGAACAACCGTACTTTTGACCACCCATCAGATGGAGGATGCAGAGAAATTGTGTCACCGCATCGCCATAGTGGACAAGGGAAAACTCATCGCCCTGGATACATTGGAAGGGCTTCTCACGCTTGTGGGTGAGAGCGATATTATCCAGGCGATGGCAAAAGAGATACCTCCGGCATCGGTAGAATCTATCAGGCAGATCGATGAAGTTCAAAAAGTATCGATGGATGGTGGCATCATGACCATCCAACTGGTTCGGGGCAGGGAATCACTGGCTGGCATAGTTGACAGACTGATATCCGGAGGGACAAAAGTTGAGTCCATCAGCATCAAGGAACCCGATCTGGAGACCCTGTTCCTTCATCTGACCGGTACAAAGCTTCGAAGGTAGGATATGAAGCTCCATATCATTGCTGCCAATGACATGTTGATCTCTATGCGAGACCGCAATGCCACAATCTTCATGTTCCTCCTGCCCATGGTCCTGATATCGGTGGCAGGACTGGCACTGGGCGGGGAGTTCGAGCAAAACATCAGAATCGATGTGCTGGTGGTGAACCTGGACAATCGCGAGATATCCGAAGAATTCGTGGAGTTTCTGGAGGAGATCGATATACTGGATGTGGATATGGAATCAAACGAGTTCGCAGCAAGAGACAGGGTCAAAAAACAGGAATACGGCATACTAATAATTATCCCCAGGGATTTTACAGAGTCTATAATGAAGGGGCAGGACTGTGAACTAATGATCATAACCGATCCCACCGAGAAGGATCAGAACACGGTTGTGGAGCAGATCGCGGAAGGTTATGCCAGCCGGGTATCCACGAGCGTGGTGGCGATCAAGACGGTGGCTGCTTACGGTGTTCCAGTATACGATGAAGACCGGATATCAGAGATCGTGGAGACGGCAAACCAGTTCGCAG
>JAUVWP010000167.1 GCA_030604085.1 Methanosarcinales archaeon
ATATTCTGTAGTTCCAGTTTCATCATACCACCCAAATTTTTTAAAAAAATAAAAACAACATCCCCGAATCTCTCCGGGGATCGTCTCTCGAAAGTCTTTAATTAAAACCGTACTCGATCGAAAGATCTCCCTGCTCGCTTGGAGGCGCTGGTCTGGAGATGAGAACATATTCTGCCTTGTCTGACAGGTACTCCATGATCGACCTCGACCTGTCCGGATCGAAGGTGTTCATATTGTCATCGATCACGAAGAACGGGAATGCAGGGATGTAATTCTCTTTCGCAGAGATCTGGAAGACAAGACCGAGCGTCAACTGTTCCGCTTTACTGAGACTTGAGAGCGACTGCTTCTTTCCGCTCGCATGTTCCACTTTTACATCGAGTGAGGTCAGTCTGTCCCGCGTGATCTCCTTTGTGATCTTGATGTCGCGGAAGGTTTTGAAGCCCATATCCTTGTAGATGTCATTGATGTTTTTATTGAAGAGATCCACTGCTCCGAATACCTCGTGCTCCCACCCATCCTTCAGTTCCTCGATCTTCAGCCGCAGATCATCGAGTGCCAACCGCTTCTTATTTGCGTAGTCCTCAAGCGACTCTCCGCTCGTATAGTCGGGTATCTCACGAGTGAGCCGATCCATCTCATTCTGGTTGTTCCGGATCTCGTTTTCATAACCACCGATCTTTTCACGCACTTTGTTGAGCTGCTCCCTGCTCTCGGTGCGCACCGTCTTTGCAGCATCAGCATATTGTTGCTCGAGAATCTCGCGTTCGTGGACCTTATCTGCTATCGCCCCCTCGACACCATCATTCAGATTTTTCCGGTCATCCAGTTCCTTGAGAAGGTCGTTGGAATCACGTTTTGCTTTATCGCGTTCCCGCCTCTTCGCATTGATTCCCTCGATCCGGTCATGAAGTTCCCTGATGTCCGCTTTTATGACTTTCATCTCCTCTTCTTCACCGCGCATCATCTTTGCAAGGTCTGTAGCGCTCTCGCGCAGTTCCTTTCGCCTCTCATCGAGCGTGTTACGAACTGCACCACCGCGGCATACCGGGCATTCACCGGGTTCTCCGAGTAATGTGATTGCTCTGTCGAGAGCTGGCTCCTCCTTTATGCTCTCTGGTAGTGGCGCTCGTTCGGAATCGCTGAATACCTTGTACGCTGTATCAACCACACCCTGCAGGTCATCGAGCATATCCTTCACGGTTTTCAGGTCTTTTCTCTTTCGTTCATGCTTGTGGAGTCTTTCAGTGAACTCTTCGACACTTTCGGTTTCAGATTTCTGTTCAAAATCGGCGATATCCTCATCGAGTCGTTCATACAGTGCACGAGCCTTCTCATATTGGTCCTGATACCGCTTCACCTCTCCTTTCCGGCTTCTGAGTCGTTCCTCGAGGTCAAGAATCTCCTGCTTCTTAGTGGCGATGTCTTCACCAACTTTTGTAAGATCCCTCGTTCCGGTCTTTTTCTCGATCGCCCCTTCCAGTTCCTGCACCTCTCCTTGCAGTTTCTGGATCTCGCCCCGCATCGTCCCGACCTCGGCATCGAGTTTCTGGGCGGTGGTGAGATTTTCGATATACTCCTCGAGTTCTCTCTTCTTCTCTTCTAACTGGGCTTCTTTCCGGCGGATATCGGACTCAATTTCCTCGGCTCCGCTGATACTGTTGACAAACCGAAGCACATCAAATGCGTTCTGGTCGATC
>JAUVWP010000103.1 GCA_030604085.1 Methanosarcinales archaeon
ACCATGAGACCCAGCAGGATGAAGCTGGATGATGCGAAAAGGATCCTTGAGGCTATTAAAAATGTTAGGATCATGTCCCCTCCCACAGATTGCCTGTCGCCTATCGGTGAATTGCTCATAAAAAAAGGTCTGAAAAATGTACTGGATGATATGAGACCGGATTTCTATGCACCCCCGGTCACAAGGGATGCTGCTGTGTACTCGGGGAATCCGTTCCAGGTTGAGGTTGGTATTGTCCACGGTGGTGACCTGCCCAAGGACGGCCAGGTTAAGATCCTCAGGTTCGCAAACCGGGTACCGCTTCTCTACCAGCAGGGCGCATGTTCGATCACGCACGCTATCGAGCGGATAAACTGGAAGTACTACGGACTCTTGCAGCCGGGCGGATTTCCTGCGGGACCGTGCGCGATCCTGGTGCATGTCGCGTCCACCAACGTGCCGTTCACATCCGAGTCGAAGAACGCGATCGCGGATGTTCCGGAGATTTTGAGCGAGGTCGAAAGCGCGGTGTGTACCGTCTCGGGCAGGCTCAAGAAATACCTCGGGAAGCGGGAGCTGCTTTCGAAACGCAAGGAAAAGGAGAATCTCATCAAGAGAGTGCTTCCAAGACTTGCGACCAAGGTCTCTGACATCCTTGAACGGGATACTCCGAATATCGATCCTGTTGTTGCAAGGATCATGGGAAATCTCCTTGTGAAGCGTTCTGTGAGACGGAATGAGAACGGGTTTGATATCGAGATACAAATTCTGAATCATACGAGTACTGCGCAATCCCTTAAAATACACGACCTCATCCCGTACGAGATCAAAAGTGCAGAACCCGAGCCGCGCATGGCGGCGATTGGGGATCGGTTCGATTATCTATGGACGGTCTCGCTTCGTTCAGGAGAGCGTGCGTCTCTTACGTATGCGATCGAGGCAGACGAGGGCGGGGGTGACGAGGTCTCGCTTCCCGCGCCGATGGTGGAAGGGGTGCCTGCCGAACTGGTCACAGGCGCAAAGGTGCTCGGGCGCGGGTGAGTGCAGGCGAGCCGGACCGATGAGCGGCGTGAGGTCGCCTCTCCGCGTGACCGATAGTATTATTGTATATAAACCCAACGCCAATATCATGATTGATCCCACCATCAAGATCGAGAATATCGTCGCGTCGATGGCACTTTCCGACCACTTCGATCTCCTGCATATATCATCATCTCTCGAAAATGCTGATTATGACAAAAACAAATTCCCGGGACTCGTGTACCGGATAAAAGACCCGAAAACAGCATTTCTGGTCTTTGGATCGGGTAAAGCGAACTGTACTGGCGCAAAGAGCATAGCTGACGTGGATACCGCGATAGATATCCTGTCAGAGGATCTGACAAAACTCGGATATATGATCACGAGTAAAGACTACACGGTCCAGAACATCGTGGCTGGCGCATCGCTCGATACGGAACTCGACCTGGATGCCATTGCGATCGGTCTCGGGTTCGAGAACATCGAATACGAACCAGAAGTGTTCCCGGGTCTTGTGTACCGGATAAAGAAGCCCAAAGTCGTTGTTCTGATATTCCGCTCAGGAAAACTTGTAATCACCGGAGCAAAGACCCAAGAAGAGTGTGAATTTGCCAAGATGGACGTCTGGCAACAGTTGAATAATCTGGGCTTAGTCTGATGAAAGTATCGGAAATTGAACTGTTTTTAAGAGAAGACGTTGGAGATTTCGATCTTTTCCACGAGTTGCTTCCGGATAATGTAGCCAAAGCGAATATTGTTGCAAAAGAAGATGGAGTAATCGCTGGACTGGAAGAAGCGATGCGGATTCTCTATTATTGCGGAATTTCAGCCACGCGCAGACGAGATGACGGCGATACGATAACCGAAGGGGCTGTTGTGCTCGAACTCGGGGGAGGTACCCGCGCAATCCTGCAGAGCGAGCGCGTCGTACTGAACTTTCTTGGCAGGATGAGCGGCATAGCGACCCTGACCCGTAGGTGCGTGGAGATTGTGGCAGGAAACGATGTCAAGGTCGCATGTACCAGAAAGACGACGCCCGGATTCAGGAGGTACGAGAAGAAGGCGGTTGCGATCGGCGGCGGCGATCCGCACCGGTTTGGCCTCACTGACGCTGTGATGATCAAGGATAACCACATCAAGATACACGGGATGGAGCTGGCGTACAAATACGCAAGAGAGACGGGTTTTACAAAAACAGTCGAGATCGAGGTCGGAAATGCTGAAGATGCTGTGCGCGCTGCAAAACTCGGGGCTGACATTGTCATGTTCGATAACATGGACCCTCGCGAGATCACAGAAGCCATATCAGCACTGGATAGGCAGGGGTTATGCGATTATGTGATGCTCGAGGCATCCGGAGGCATAACACTGGATAACCTTGCTCTGTACGCAGAGACCGGAGTGGACGTGATCTCGATTGGCGCGCTCACACACTCCGCGCGGTGGCTCGACTTCAGTCTCGAGGTCGACTGAGGGTGGCTTTTTAATCTCTTCTGGGTGACAAGGGGTTATGACAAAAAAGATTAACCACAGAGGACGCGGAGGGCACAGAGAGTTGCTATTTTCTCTTGTATCCTCTGTGCTCTCCGTGGTTTTTCCAAAACCCATTTCAAAAGATAACAAAAAGTCTCGAATGAGGAATGATATACGTGGCGGATCGGGTTGATATGCGATGAAACAGGCGATGACAAGTGTCGATGTTGCAGTGATAGTCTCTGAGCTACAGCATCTCGTTGGGTCGCGCATCGAAAAGATATACAGAACCGATACCGATATTGAGCAGATCCGGTTGAATTTCTACCTCTTCGGGGAGGGGAGATCCGATCTCGTGATCACTCCGGGTGCGTGTGTGCACCTGACCGCGCATCCGCTTCCAAGCCCGAAAACGCCGCCGATGTTTGCGATGACGCTTCGGAAGTACCTCTCTCACGGCAGGATCGTCTCGATTGAGCAGTACGACTTCGACAGGATCGTTGAGATCAAAACGATGCGCGGCGAAGTCGAGAACGGGCTCATACTCGAACTCTTTCCGCCGGGCAACGTGATACTGGTGAACCACGAGCATAAGATCATCCTCCCGCTCCATCCGGTTACCTTCCGCGGGCGGAGAATCCGGAGTGGAGAGATCTACAAACTGCCAGATATGCAATCAAATCCTATCAAGATCACAAGAGATGGGTTATCTGCTCTATTTTCTGAATCAGACCTGGATCTCGTCAAGACGCTTGCAACAAGACTGAATATGGGGGGAGTCATTGCCGAAGAGGTCTGTTCGTATTCCGGGGTCGATAAAAAGACCGGTTGCCAGGATTTATCAGATGAGATTGTCGAGGTGGTGCATGGAGGGATTGCACACGTATTCGGGCAGATGGCTAATCTGAAGCCGCATATCGCGTACAAGGACGAAAATAAGATCGATGTCCTTCCGTTCGAAATTTCCAGATATGCGGACCGGAAGAAACGATATTTCAGTACGTTTAGCGAGGCGCTCGACGAGTTCTTTGGCACAGTGGCGAAAGAGCAGGTAATCGAAAAGAAACCTGATAGGAAGCAGAACCCGCTTGAACACCGACTGACCCAGCAGGAAAACGCAATCCACAAGTTCGAGCGCGATAAATCGGATCTTAGCGCGAAAGCTGAGGCGATATATACCCATTACCAGCCAGTCGATGAGTTGCTCGGTCTGGCCCGGCAGGAACTTGCAGACGGGCGCACATGGGACGAGATACGTGCGGAGCATCCCGAAATAAAGCGGACCGACCCGCGAAACAGAACGATTACGATAGAACTGGACGGGATGGATATTCCGCTCGACACCGGGAAGAACGTCCCCCAGAATGCGCAAGTTTTCTATGACCGATCGAAGAAGATCGGTTCGAAACTGGACGGCGCTGTGCGTGCGATCGAGAACACCCGTGAACTGCTGAAAAAGCGAGTCAAGAAGCCGAAAGCGAAGATGCCAGCACCTAAACGCCCGAAACCACGCTGGTACGACCAGTACAGGTGGTTCAGGTCCTCAGACGGATTACTCGTGATTGGCGGGCGCGGTGCAACCAGCAACGAGGAGATCGTCAAGAAATATCTTGAGAAACGGGATATCTTCATGCACAGCCAGGCACCGGGTGCGCCGGTAACGATCATCAAGGTCGATAAGGGCGCCGAGGTCTCCGAGCAGACCATCGCAGAGGCGGCGCAGTTTGCGATATCGTATTCGAGCATCTGGAAGAGCGGGCAGTACACCGGCGACTGCTACTGGGTGCACCCGGATCAGGTCTCAAAGACGCCGGAACACGGCGAGTTCGTCTCCAAAGGCGCATTCATCATCCGGGGCACGCGGAACTACCAGAAGGATGTTTCGGTCGGTATTGCGATCGGAATAACCAGCGACCTGCGTCTGATCGGGGGTCCGGTCTCTGCTGTTTCGAATCATGCAGAGAACGTGGTCGAGATTGTGCCGGGGCGGTTTAACCAGAACGACATCGCAAAGAAGATCTACCGGATATTCTCAGATGCGTTGGGGCGATCGATCAAGGTCGTTGCATCGCCTGACCAGATCGTTAAGTTCCTGCCGCCGGGCGAGTCTGATATCAGATCAAAGGGCAAATAGGCAAGTTGCGAGAACTGTTTGCACAGGGCTGCAACTTGCCAGCCTTGACCAGTCAAAACGTTAAAATAATCTGGCGTGAATCGGAGGATGTGACTCCCATGAATCAGTCAGATAAAAAAATCCCCTGCGTGATCTTATCAATCGCGGAAGGCAAGACCTGGAACAACATAGTCGTGCAGCGGAAGGTATCGAAGAAGCGGCTCTTCTTTGGCAAGGCGAAAAAGGATTTGGATATCAATGTCGGAGACGAAGCGTACCTCGAGATCGAGGTGATGCCGTCCGAACTTACTGAAACTCCGCTGCGTGTGACGCTATATGATAAGAACGGTGTGAAGATCGACTGGACGATCATACAACCGAGCCAGATCGATAATATCAGGTAACTGCCAGTCCGCGGATAATATCGCCCCGCGTCACGATGCCGATCAGCTTGTCATTCTCGATTACAGGCAGCCGGTTGATCCGGTGACTCGTTATCAGCGTGCTGGCAGCCTCAATCGAGTCGTCTGGCGAGATCGTGTGCACCTTCTTTGTCATGATCGTGTGCACCGGTTTATCGCCCACGTCTGTAAGTGCCTTCTTCGCCTCCTCCCATCCGATCAGTTCGCGCAGTGGGATCTCGATGATCTCGAGCGGGCTTGGTAGCCACAGGCCCTGACGGCGCTCTGGCAGATCGAGCAACTTCAGCAGGTCCGACTCGGTAACGATGCCGGTCAGTCTGTCGCCGTCCATGACCGGCATGCCGCTTATGTTATGCTCTTTTAGCAAGGACGAAGCCGTTCTGATGGTGTCATCGATCTGGCAGGTGATGACCTCTTCGCGCATGACCTCTCTAACATTCATAGTGATCCAGTCGGATTCATCTGATGTATTCCTTTCGGTTCACGCGGGCTTTGGGACAGCATTCACGAAAGGGAAATCCGAATCACGCGAAAGTACTTCGTGAGATTCGTTTATTCGTGAATGCGCAGCATCGGCGCAGCCCTCTCTTGGTGCTGATTTTATCACGAATGGCACGAATAAACGAATCTCACGAATGTATGGGAAATCGCTGCCATATTCGTGTCATTCGTTCCATTCGTGTTTAAGATCTGCACAAGCGTTTGTCGAAGCTATCTTCAGACTCGCTCATGGGATCGCCCGGATGATCTGGGTGACCTCCTCCGGTGTCAGGTTATGCGGTGTGATATAGAAGACCCATGCCCCATCTGCCCAGAAGTACTGGGGCAGATCCCTCGGTGCAATCCGGTACACGGTCTTCCCATCGATCGTGGTCTCTTCGAGCGTGGATGCCCAGTCGCCGCCAAATTTACGGATGCCTATAACCATCTTTTCGGTTTCGTAGCTTGCAAGCGTCTCGTTCTGGTATAGCGTCGTCCAGAGAGTCAGAAACCCCTCACGCTCTCCGTAGTAATGTATGATCGCAAGATCATCTATGTTCTCGATGCTGCCGATGTGCGACTTTCTTACTCGCTGCAGCGCATCCGCACCGGTCGACACCACGACCCTGTTCATGCCGAGAATCTCGGCTGGCGCGATCTCTATTGCATTCGGATGCTGTACCGGTGCGGGTGTTGCTGATAGCGGGTGGACGGTTCCATCCGTGCTCTGATCGGTGATGCATCCGGCAGATGCAAGTATCAGCAGCACAGCGGCGATTGCGAACAGGCATCTGGCTTGTCTCATGGCTTCTGGTTTTACGTGCCGATTAATAACAACCTTTCGATGGCACTATCTAAAAATCCGAGTGTTTTCCGCCGATTTACTCGATTCGTGTCATTCGTTTATTCGTGCCATTCGTGATAAAATCATTATGCATGGGCAACACAAAAACTGTAATGCATTCTGCATAAAATCACTGGCAGCGGGGCTGTCAACCCCTGATGGTGTGGCAGCTCCGGTAGCC
>JAUVWP010000020.1 GCA_030604085.1 Methanosarcinales archaeon
AGTCGGATATCCCGAATCTCATCATCGAACTCGAGAGATGTAGGCGGCTGCTGAGGCACTGGACTCTGAGCGGGCGATTAAGCTAAGGGATGCTGTGAAAAAGTTGGAGGTGTGGGTGGAGGGGTGAGGGTAATTATATCGATTTACCATAACATTCAGAATTTTGATGATAAACCAATAGGTTTATATGTGATAACGTTGCATATTTTATATTGGGAGTGGCTATAGCGCGATCCAAAGTGCCACGAAACAAAAACGATTGGAGGGAGTAACAATGAAACCATTGCAGAACATACCGCCCCAGAATCCCGAAAAGAGCAAGAAATCGATCTGGGACTACGAGAGCATCGTTGGGAGGCGCCCGCTCGAATACCTGGAGATGCTCGCAGAGAATATCACAGGCAATGTCCAACACATCAATGCAACATACACCGGCGGGGGTGTTGCAGAGATTCTAACCAGTCTAGTTCCATTGTCCAATGGATTGGGGGTTGAAACGGAATGGAACGTGATAAGAGGGGACGATGAGTTCTTTTCGGTCACAAAGAGTTTCCACAATGCGCTTCATGGTAGTCTGGACAGTCTCACTGACGTCCGCATGTATGGACCTCATGGTACGCCGGATGAACTTGGAAGATGGGTCGGCAGACTCGAGATGAAACAGGATATGTTCGAGACGTACCTCCACTGGAATGAGATAAATTCGGAGGAGATGGATGTCGATGGCGATTTTGTGTTCATGCACGATCCCCAGCCAGCAGCCATGATACGCGCAAAGGAGGGGGGAACGTGGATATGGAGATGCCACATCGATGTTTCAAGTCCGGACCGCCTCGTCTGGAACTTTCTTAAGGAATTTGTCTCGAAGTACGACGCATCTATATTTTCAGCGCCGCTTTTTGCAAGACCGGATATACACACCAGGAAGTTCCTTGTGCCGCCATCGATCGATCCGTTGAGCGAGAAGAACATCGAACTTCCGGAGTGCGAGATCGATAAAGTGCTTGACAGATACGAGATCACCAGAGATAAACCGACCATTGTGCAGGTATCACGGTTTGACCGGTTAAAGGACATTCCCGGAACCATAGACGCATACAAACTGGTGAAAGAGCGGATCGACTGTCAGTTGATACTTGCAGGAGGGGTTGCATCGGACGACCCGGGGGGACTGGAGGTTTATCACGAAATCGCAAAGAAGGCAGAAGGCGACCCGGATGTCCACGTACTGCTCGGATCTCCGCCGTTTACGGAGATCGAGATCAATGCATTCCAGCGGGCAGCCGACGTGATCATGCAGAAATCGCTGAAAGAAGGGTTCGGACTGGTGGTTTCGGAGGGACTCTGGAAGGGAAAGCCCGTGGTCGGCGGCGCAACCGGCGGAATCCCGCTGCAGATCATCGATGGCGTTACAGGTTATCTTGCGAGTTCGTCAGAGGAAGCGGCATCCCACATCGCCAATCTCTTGAAACATCCTGAACTTGCCAGGAGACTCGGAGAGAACGGAAGAGAGCATGTCAGGAACAATTTCCTGATAACGAGGCAGCTTAAGGATTATCTACTTCTCATGCTTAGTCTCGGGGATCCGTCAGGGGTCGTCGAATGATGTGGGTGATGCGATTGATGGATTCGACTTTAGCGGGAGTGCTGGGTGGTATCTGATCAAGAGATCGTGTTGTGGTGGAGATGGGTCGGGTCGTTTGAATACTTTCACGCGGGATATCCGAGACCCCGAACTTTGTCCGGAAGCCACCCTCATAGAAACCGATAATAACCAGGACACAAGATATCACATAATGGATGTCAGGAGCGATCCATCGATGCCACCGTCAGCAGGGTGGGGCGTTCCACTGCCTGCAAGGCAGGGCATTATGGGAAAAAGGCGATCCTATGGATGAAATATTAAATATTTATGAACGTCTGGACGGGCGCACCACGCTTGACGACTTTAAGGCGAAGATCGATGAGAAGGTCGCCACGATGGGCGGGCTATGCGATGAAGAGACCGCGGCTTTACTGGTTGCCCAAGAACTCGGAGCAGACACGCCGGTCACGAAGATCAAGGATATCACGCCTGACAATAGCAGCGTCTCCTTTGCCTGCCGGGTGGTGTCCGTCTCTGATGTACGCGAGTTTTCACGCAGCGATGGCTCAGCTGGAAGGGTCGCGAACATCGCAGTCGGCGACGAGACCGGGACGATCCGGGTCTCGCTCTGGGACGAACTCGCGGATCTCGTAAGTGAGATCGAGGTTGGAGAGCACCTCCAGATCGGCGGATATGCGAAGGATGGCTACGCGGGCACAACCGAGGTCTCGGTCGGCAGGACAGGGCACATCGACGTGATCGAACCGTCGCACGAGATCGAGATATCTGTAAAATCGCACCCCATCGCAGACCTGTGCGCGGGCATGGTCGATGTGAACGTGACAGGGCAGGTGCTTAATGTAAGCGACGTCCGCACCTTCACACGCAGGGATGGCTCGAACAGCACCGGCAGTGTCGGCAATATCACGATCGGGGATGAGACCGGCAAGATCCGGGTGACGCTCTGGGACGATAAGACAGAGATGCTTGAAGCGTTAAAGGTCGGAGACTTTATAAAAATTACAGGCGGGTACACGCGCGAGAACAACTACGACAGCGCGATAGAGATCCAGATCGGGGATCAGGGTACAATCGAAAAAAGCGATGAGACTGTGGATTACACCGAAGATATCACCCCGCTCTCTGACATCGGCATCGATGAGACCTGCACGGTTGTTGGTTATGTGACTGGTCTTGATGAGACGAGAGAGATCACACGCAGTGATGGAAAGGTATCACGGGTGACGAACATCTACATCTCAGACGAGACCGGAAAGACCAGACTCAGGGTTGCGCTCTGGGGGGAACACGCGGATATGCCACTCGATATCGGGGACAAGATTCAGATAATCGATTATTCTGCGAAACCCGGATGGAAGGACGGGGTTGAACTTAGCGCTGGCTGGAAGAGTTCGGTGCGCGTGATATGAAGGTAAGGCGACTCCCGGTTGCGATCTCCAGTTGAAATGAAGGGGTCCTTTATAACAGGAGATGGCGCACGGCGCTAAGGAGCTGTCGCATAATTAGCCTGAACAAAATCTATGATGTTCCTGATAATGGAGCCAGAAGCGTTCCAAATATCGGTCGCATGAGTGTCGTTTTGCCGGATTGTCTTGGTCTGAGAATGGCTATCATCTCGGGCATGTCAAGGTTTTCCCGCACTGTCTGTTCCAGATCTCTTTTTATGTAATTCACAACAAGAACCATGCTAAAAGTTTCCTATCGATGTTTATAGCAGGGGTGGCATAGAAAGATTTCATGGATACCACCGGCAGGGGTCGATCGGAATACCCTGAGATATCCACTCCCATAATCAGCCCCGTCACCGCCACGTCGCATCGACCTGATCGGGCCTGAAGTCAGGTATCACCACCGAATCCTCGATTGGGAGCGACTCGCCGCTTTCAAGCATCAATAGCCCGGTGTACGCGATCATCGTGCCGTTGTCGCCCATAAACCTCCTCTCAGGCACGTGAAACGCCGCGCCTCTGTCAGCGCACATAATCTCAAGCATCTCGCGAAGACGCGTGTTTGCGCCGACACCGCCAGCAAGCAGCACATCGTTCTTCTCGGTGTGCGCAACCGCACGCTCTGTAACCTCGACAAGCATGGCAAACGCGGTCTCCTGAAACGAAAAGCAGACGTCAGCGAGCGAATGTTTCGTAAGCGCCTCCTTTGCTGCGGTCATGAGCCCTGAAAACGAGAAATCCATGCCCTTCACCACATACGGAAGCGGGATGTACTCCGTTGCAGCCAGCGCCTCGCTCTCGATCTTGGGTCCGCCAGGGTGTGAGAACCCCGCGTGTCTTACGAACTTGTCAAGAGCGTTTCCGATGCCGATGTCAAGCGTCTCCCCAAATATCCGGTATCTGCCGCCCCGGTACGCGAGCACCTGCGAGTTTGCGCCGCTCACATAGAGCATCACCGGATCATCGATTCCGCACTGCCACCTGCCAATCTCGAGGTGTGCGACGCAGTGGTTGACGCCGATCAAGGGCACGTCGAGCGAGAGCGCAAGCGCACGGGCTGCTGTTGCAACCGTCCTGAGGCACGGTCCCATGCCCGGTCCCTGCGAGAACGCGATGCCATCGATCTCCACATCGCCTGCTGACTTAATCGCTTTCCTGATCACGGATGCGATGTGGGTGGCGTGGTGCTGCGCTGCTTCCCGCGGGTGGATGCCGCCGGTCTTTGGCTGGTACGTCGCGGTCGCCTCTGCGAGGACGTCTGTTTCGGTCACGACTCCCGCGGAGAGGTTCCACGCGGTGCCCTCGATTCCAAGGATGGTTCGGTGCATTGTTCTGGTGTTATGGTGGGGGTGGGTGGTAAAGATGTCGAGGCGGTTGTGGCGGTCAATTTATCGCTTATCCTCCCACAAGCAAACCTCGTGAAAGATGCATTCCTTTCCATCCACCCCGTGAAGACATCTATCAGCCGAGCATACGAAACCCATTTCCCACAGAGCCATATCGATCTGTTTCGCAGTGAGATCGTATTCTTTTCCAAATTTCCCAATCGCTTCCAGGATATCGTTCTCATAAAACGGGAACTTCATCCTTTCCGCCACTCTGGTTGCAAGTTTGTCCACAAAAACCAATTCAAAGTCATCAAAATCCTTTTCGTTGAATCCAATCTCATCTTGCAGGAACAACGATGTTTTTGTAGCTATTCCCCGTACCTGTTCAAGAATGGTTCTGATAATCACCGTTTTCTTCGTTACATCACTGGTACACGAATTTACTGCTGAGAAAAGTTCATTAAAATTAGAGATTCTCTTGTTATTGAGCAAACAGAGTGTATCGTAATAGAAGAATATTTTTGGCTCGTTTCTAAACGGGAGATTAAATCGAGTGATTGACTCTATCCACTCACTCACCGGACATTCATTTCTATACTCACAACTATCAAACGCTTCCAGATTACACCACTTGCCTGCGTGAAAGAATTTTTCTGACCTGTAAATCTTCTTGATTTCAGTACTTATCTCTTTATTTGATTTATCAAAGTCTATTTTGAATATTTCTTCGATCGTTTCATCTCTTGAGCCGCGATAGGGACATTTCTCAGGAAAATCCTTTTTGAAGGCGATTACCTTCTTATCTGAGTTTGTACACATATCCGCGAACTTATTAAGCATAACCTCAAATCTTTTCCCAAAACTCTGTGAAAACGCAATATACCACAGCGAGAGGTCAAAATCTCCGGTATAATCCCAGATAGCGTAAAAAGACCTCTTGAATACGTTGTCCATGTCCCTGCTCTTATCGAGAAGCCACTCACGGTCCACAGAATTCTCCACATAATACTCCCTGATTGCGCTGACAATCTTTCTTTCCCTGTCTTTGATATCCATAGCTTCACCCACTCCTGAAATTATGAGCGGTATTTGCGCAGCCGCTCCCGACTCAAGTAACTCACTGATAACGATCTTCCCCTCATCAAACGTTGCACACAACCGATCCCCAATCCGTTTAGCGACCTCTTCCGGAAGCGCAATCGTCAGTTTATTATTCTCACGGTCTACGCTGCAAACAAACTTCGCATGTAGTCCAACAGGTGCTTCCACCCATCCCCCTTCCGGAAGCGATTCCATATCCCCCATACTCTCGATTTCCACTCTTCGCATATCATACATTACTTCCCTCTTTTCATATATAATTTCCTCTCTGCTTGCAGCATCTTGATTCCAAGGATGGTTCGGTGCATTGTTCTGATGTCATGGTTGTGGAGGGGGTAGAGGTGTTGTGGTTGGGTGGGTTGCGGGTGGTCGGATTGGCTGAATATGCAAGAGCGGTAGCCACGTGCCAGCGGTCAGCCTATTCCTCGATCACAAATGCGCCGATGTAGCCGCAGTCCTTGCACTGGTACTGGCATCCGGCTTTCAAGCCAAGCCAGTACGTGACGTTCCTTGAGCCGCATTGCGGGCAGATGAGAGTCGTGCGTGCAGGACTCTTCTTTGACTCGGCAAGGACTGCTGCATCCAGTTTCTCGAAATCTTCAGGTGTCTCATCCATGTTATTGTTCTTCCTCCACTAGATTATTCTCATTCAGTTTCATCCGCTCTCAATCATACCTGAGCGCATCTGTTCATATTCCAACCGCCTAAGCTGCGGCTATGATGCATACTAGGGCTATTACCCATATCAGGAAGAATGCCGCCGGTACTGCAAGCACTGTGATGATTGCATGCCCCGTTCCGAGATTTCGTGCGTGCTTGACTCCGAATATCAATATAACCACGCTCCATAGCACGAGAAGGATTTGGATGATAGTAGATACCATCATCGCCGGACCACTGCTCGATAGATGCTGCATCATTGTTTGCTGCAGGAGTTCCGGGTTATCGAGTGGGAATCCGGATGCTGGTGTCATGATCGTGATTGTGGCGAGTCCGACGACTGATGCAAGGATCATCGGGATGAATCCGTATCCAACAAACTCAAAGACCCGGTTGAACGAACCTTCTCCTTTGAACAGCATCGAAACGGCATAGAATGTAGCCGCATAGAGAACCCATGAGATGAATGGTGTGACAAGATTTGAGATTGTGCTGAAGGTCGTAAGTGCGCTGAAGACGACCGCAAGCTCTTCCGGAAGTGAGGACATCATCACTCTAAACATCATCATAGCGTAGATGGCTCCGATGATGGCTGAAACCAGCACGATTATGAATGGTGTTCTCAGGTTCACGTCTCTTTGAGACAGTTCGGCAAAGAACCTGTCCGGATTTGTCAGGATGTCTGTCATGTTACTCATTTTTATTGCCCCGTATTTACTTGTTCATCGATTCGGTTCAGGTTCTGTGAATGCCTGAGAACGACGGATAATAATCAGTGTCTCCTTCACATCCCCATCATATACATCATAGATATACTGTACATCAGATACAATCCCACAGGAACGCCAACCGTGATCAGCGCATTCCGACTCGATAGATTGCGTGCGTGTTTGATTGCGAATATCCATATATTCGCGCTCCAGAGCATGAGAAAGATTCCGATGACCGCAGATGCCTGCATCAGGGGGTTACTCATGAGCGTTTGTGAAAAGAGTTCCGGATTCTCAACCGAGAACTCGATTGTCGGAAGCACAGTCATCATCACACCAAGTCCGATAATTGCCGCAATGATTGATGGGATGAATCCATATCCAATGAACTCGAAGCACCGTTTGAATGAGCCCTCTCCACTGAAAAACATCGAGATCACATAGAATACACCAGTATACAAGAGCCACATAATAAATTGCATAATGAACGCTACAATAGCACCAATCGATGCACCGATGCCTGCGAATTCTGATACCTCCTCGGGAAGCGAGGACATCATCACATTCACCATCATCACAGCGGAGATAGCTGCAACGATGGCTGCAACCAGTACGATTACGGATGGCGCCATCAATTTCGTGTCTTTTGCGGATAGTTCGGCGAAGAACCGATCCGGGTTTGTCAGAACATTTGTCATATTAATCACCTCGGTCTTTTGGTTGACCTGCTTGAAATCATGTGCGTAAGTACTTAAATATTTCGATTGATCGAATGGTTCAATGGTAAAATCTGGAAGCCGGTGACTGGATCGTAAAACCGGTGTCCCACCAGCTCATAGCTCTTCCTGATAGTTCGGCAAAGAACCGGTCCGGGTTTGTTATGGGAAATTTTCCGGAATATAGGGGTTGCAGCGTCCGTAACATCAGCATTTTCTCCATATCACGATTATACCATAATAATCATGCTGTACAGGAGGTGGACTGCCACAGGCAGGACAACCGTGACTGTTGCGGTTCGTCTCGAGATATTACACGCATGTTTGACTCCGAATATCCATATAACAGCACTCCACAGCAAAAAAAGGATCCCGGCTATGTCAGACGCCTTCATAAGCGGATTCTGCATCAGCGTTTGCTTCATGAGTTGGGAGTCGATTGCGGAAAAGTCGATACCCGGATACGCAAGCCAGACCGCAGCAAGTCCGATGACCGGTGCGATGATGGCAGGGATGAAACCGTATCCTGTAAACTCTAAAACCCGTCTGAACGAGCCAACCCCCCTAAACAGCGTCGAGATTGCATAGAATACCCCGGCATAAAGAAGCCACGAGACCGACATTACGATAATCCCTCCGATAACGCTGATAGCCACAGAGGTTCCTGTAAACGGCACCGCCGCTCCGGAGGGCGAGGGAGTCGCCACACCGTCCACCGCCGCGATATAGATGCCTGTGGCGATGGCTGCCAGAAGCACGATTGCGGCTGGTATCCGCAGGTTCGAGTCTCTTGCAGATAGTTCAGCGAAGAACCGGTCCGGGTTTGTCAGCGGGTTTGCCATGATGATCTCCATCTGGTAGATTGCTCTTGCGCGGGTATATGAATTACTGCACTGCCTCTGGTTCCGCCGAATCTTCCGGGGAATCGCGGATGAAGAGCTCTTCGATCGTCACGCCGAAGAAGTCCGCGAGTTTGAATGCGAGTTCGAGTGATGGGTTGTACCGCTGCTTCTCGATAGCGTTTATTGTCTGGCGTGTGACGCCAAGTTTCCGAGCGAGAACCTCCTGGGTCAGGTCATACATCGCCCGGAAGACCTTGAGTCTGTTCTTCATGACAGCCCCCGCCTGATATAATAAAAGCGAGATGCACCAAATGTGAACATCCCGACAATGATTACCAGTTCAGAAACATAACGGAATTCAAGAAGATCCGGGAAATAGTGATTCACATATTCTAAAATTGCCATAAGCCCTATTACAGTCCAGAACGCATTGGAACCTGCCTTTTCATTGATTCTCTTATGCATCTCATCTGCTGGAATCTCTGTTGCGGTTTTGGTCGCCCAGTAGATGCCGATAACGATCAGTATCAAGCCAGAGAAGGTGATGCCCATTCCAAGAAACTTGAGATCGAATACTGTAAACAGGGTGATACCAAGCAGTATTATTGCAGAACCCAAGATGAAATGGGGTTTACTTCGTTTTAAATTCATTTCATCGCCTCACATCTTCCATTCGTAATAGAGCCTTGTTAAAATCAAGACAATCCATCCACCACATAGCGTCAATAACAGCGTCTTATCAAAAATCCCTGCTTCAAGATAGCCATTGATTAGATACGCCAGTAAAAACAATGAAAGAGTAATAAAACCAAGAGCCGCACTTTTTTCATTCAGCATTGCTCCTCTTTCATCGGTCGTATATGCCATCTCAAGCTTTTTGCGGTCTGTTTTCCTATCAAGCAATCTGAAAAGAACTACACTTATGCAGATTCCGATAGCAAGAAAGACACTAAATATTGGCAATGTCATTTCGACTTTGAGGTATCTGGCTATACCCACGAACAGCCCCGCGATCGGGAGTCCGGCAAATATCGAAGCTATTTTCTTGAGCGGTCTCTCGAATCGTGATCCAAAAATTACATAGAATACGATGAACCCTGTCGCGGCACCTACCGCACCGGGGAGAATACCGCTTGGACGCGTGAGAAATACAAAAGTGCCTAATAAGAGCATAGATATGAATAGTGTAAGGCTCACCAGCACTATCGTCGTGACATTTTTCTTCTGTTTCATCGCCTCACATCCTCCATCTGTAATACGCATAGAACCCGAGATGGCAGTACAGCATCAAAATTGCCAGAGCCCCGAGCCAATCACCAACCGCCTCTCCACTCATCGCCCCGATGAATGGATGAACAAAGCGGTTCAGCATGTAGAGCACCATCAGTCCAATCACAAATACGCTGAATGCGGCACTTGCTGCCCTTCTGCTAATCTCCAGTGTTCGTTCGTCGCGTGTCACGACTCTGTACCTCTGTCTCGCGCTGATCAGTATGACGACCCCGATACCAACGCCGATCAATCCGATGATCATATTTGATGTGAGCACCCCGGCAAGCACGCTGCTGACACTGAGTACGTACGCTGCTATGTACCAGATTGTATAGATTCTTTTATTGTTTGTGTTATCAGACATTTTGTAATGCCTCCATTTCTTTATGTAAAGTATTAGTTACATTTAGTATATAATACTTTCTACTACTCCATGAGACCGATTCCGCTTTAGACTATATCCTACAAAAAACATATTTTCATACGACATGTCGGAACTGGCGCTGTCTCCTCGTTTCCCATAGTATCGCGGAAAATTACTTGAGAATGCGGTATTCCTCGACCTCATGAGAACAACGCATTGATCAACGGTCTGTTCGGATGTTTCAGACGCCGACACGAAAGCACGGGGGGTTGATGGACTACGGCTTGCCATGCGCAGGTTCGATCCGGACTGCGGGCCGGTGGTCACCCTGAACCAGAGCGAGACCATGCCGGTTCCGGAAGGGGGGAATCGAATTTCTGCCGTACCGGAGATGGACTCTTGAGACCGAGAGGTGGTGTGGGCAATTGAACCCGAAGACCGGCTTCACCCGATGAGATACATCCTCAGCGCAGATACCGCAAAGACCGAGGTTGCAACACCGGTTACGATTGTGTATGCTTGATCACTGTGGCAGAAGTAAGATACTGCCATAGAGGTGGTTACAGGCACAACAATCAACGAGATCCACATAAAACCACCCAGCATCCTGTCGATACCGAGGGTATCAAAAACCACGATCTGAACGATCTGCAATACCACCCCGAATACGAATGCGGTGCCCACCAGTTCAAGGATCCTGCTACAGACGGATCTCCAACTTTTCACTGTGATCGACCGCCACAACTCTTCTACGATGCAATCCCTCTTCATTTTGATTCACCGGATAGCAGTTGAGTCATTGGTCCCAAAAGATCACAACTCCGCTCGATTGCGTTATTTCGGATGGTAGTAGGAGAAGCCCGACCACATAGAGCAGTATGAGAATCACTATGAAACATGCGGCTATTAATGTCACAATCATACTCCATCTAGCTTTTATGAAATCTATAAACGCGGAAGTATTTATTTTCATTTTACCAGAGAATACTCGTCTTGTAACCTAATAAAATCTTTTCTTCTTTCGCTTTTGCCGTCTATAATCACATCCCCCGTTCTCTGAACCTCTTTTAAAAATCTTCCGCTCGGAAACACGTCCTCAGCCCTCAATCATCATCCTCACGAGATCGCTCCCGATCCGCACCCCGTACGACCCCGCTGCCGCGGACCTCTCGTCAAACGCCGAGACCGAGTTAGCCCCGTGTCCACATATCGCAAACGGCACTGGATCCGCTGTATGCGTCCGGAGCGGAATCGGCGTCGGGTGATCCGGCAGCACCATGATCACAGAGTCCGAACACCGGTCAAGAACCCGTCCCACGACTTTTTCGTCAAAATCCTCGATCGCCTGCACCTTCGCTTCAACGTCACCTGCATGTCCTGCCTCATCAGGCGCTTCGACATGCACGTACACGAAATCGTGGTCATCCAGCGCTTTCACAGCGTAATCCGCTTTCCCGGCGTAATTCGTGTCGAGATACCCTGTCGCTCCCGGAACCTCGATCACATCCATCCCCGCGTAGATGGCAAGCCCCTTTAAGAGATCGACAGCCGAAATCATCGAACCCGTGATTCCGAACATCTCCTCGAATGAGGGGAAACTTGGCGCTCCTCCCTGTCCCCAGAGCCAGATATGCGTCGCTGGATTCTTCCCGACACGGATCCGCTCTTCGTTGACCCGGTGCCCATCGAGCACCGCAGCCGACCTGCGGATCAGGTCACTGAGCACCTCGCAATCCTCGCCCTCCGGCATCTGCGACTCCATCGGCTCGCCGAGCACGTCATGCGGGGGCGTGCAGACCGCGGATGCGCCGATGCCGCCTGTCACTATCAGGTGGCGGTAGCTGATCCCGGCATGGAAATGGATACGGTCAGACGAGAGCGTCTCATCGATTGAAGCGATCAGAATAGATGCCTCCTCGCTTGTGATGTGCCCTGCACTGTAATCGGCGATTGCGCCGTCCGCTACTGTTATCAGGTTGCATCTGAATGCAATTTCACCCTCTGCAAGCGTTACTCCCATACTCGCTGCCTCAAGCGGACCTCTCCCTGTGTAGTACTTCTCAGGAGCGTATCCGAGAACCGACATGTTCGCGATATCGCTTCCGGCAGGCATCCCGGGCGGAACCGTTTGTGCAAGCCCGCATCTGCCATGCTTTGCGATGTAATCCATATTCGGGATGTTCGCGTGCTCGAGGGGGGTCTTTCCGCCGAGTTTGGGGAGCGGAACGTCAGCCATCCCGTCGCCGAGGAGGATTATGTACTTCATGCCGCATTCCACCATCCCGCTTCACTCCATCTCATCGATCATCTTTGCGAGCCTGTCGCATGAGACCCCGTGCTTTGCCTCGCTGCAGACCTTGATCTTATCGAGAAGAGCGCAGAGGTGCTCTTGATCGAGATCGTAGCCGAGCCGCTCGGTAACGAACTTAAGCGCCTTCTTGCCGGTGTGCTTGCCAAGGATGTAGTTCCTGCCACCGCCCACAAGTTCCGGCGAAAAGACCTCGTAGGTGCTGGTATTCTCAAGCATCGCCGCGATGTGGATTCCGGATTCGTGGCAGAACGCATTCTCGCCGACGATCGGCTTGGTCTTTGCAACCCTGACCCCGGAATACTCCTCTACCATCTTTGAGAGAGACAGGATATGCGAGAGGTCGTATTTATCGATGCCGTACTGGATCAGAAGCCCAACGAGCAACTCCTCAAGCGGCGTGTTCCCGACCCGCTCGCCAATCCCGTTTACAGTGGCATGAAGCTGCGTTGCCCCGGTTTCCGCAGCAACGATCGTGTTTGCGGTCGCCATCCCGAGGTCGTTGTGACAGTGGATGCAGAGCGGGGTCTTTGTTGTCTTTTTGATCTCTTTTATCATGAAATACGTGGTACTCGGATCAAGAATCCCTACCGTGTCTGCGACGCTCAGGTAATCCGCGTTGTGTGCCTCGGCGATCTGGTAGACTCGTTTCAGCACATCCATATCTGTGCGGGTCGCATCCTCAGCAGCGAACCGAACGCAGAGCCCGTGATCCTTTGCATAGTCCACGACATCGATTGCGCAGTCGGTTGCCTCATCGATCGTCATGTGATGCTTGTAGCGCAGGTGGATGTCGGACGTTGCAATGAAGATGCTCACGATATCGACATTCGCATCCAGCGCGGCGTCAACGTCCGATTTTTTTGCACGTGCAAGGCAGCAGATTCTTGCATTGAGTCCGAGCTTTGTGATTTTACGTATGGTCTCGAGTTCTTCCTTTGATATAACCGGAAATCCTGCCTCGATGATTTCGATACCGATTTCATCCAGCTTTCGTGCGATGTCGATCTTCTCCTGCTCAGTAAAAGCGATCCCGGCTGCCTGCTCGCCGTCCCGGAGTGTCACATCGCAGATCTCGATATCCTTTGGCTTTAATTTGATGAAGTCCATCAACGTGTTTCTTGAGTACTCGATATGGTCTTCCATGTTATGGATGGGGGCTCTGTTTGAGAAAAAGGTTTTGGATGTGCCTGATCTCCGCTTCAGATGAGATCGGTTCAATATTCAGAGAGATCTTCAATTCCGATCTCGTGTTCAATAACCTGAAAGCGTCCCTTAATAGATCGGACTTCGAGAGGTAATACCCCTTTTCCACGAGAATGTTTAGGTTCCTCCGCCCATATTTATTGGGAAATCCACTGCGTCCATCAGGATTACATAATCACAATCGGATTTAAAACCTTAAATATTTTTCCTGATGGCTGCGACCGCGCCCTCTGGCGAGATCGCTGATCCGCGGGGTTCTTAAGTATCTGTAAAATCGGAGATCTTCGGGGGGTCAAATTCCAATCGAAACTCATTAGCCCGCTTATCTGCGAGCTTCGCATACTCGCGATCAATCTCGTAGCCAACATAGTGACGCTTCGACTTTATCGCTGCGACCGCGGTTTGCCCGCTTCCCATAAACGGGTCGAGAACGACCTCGCCCTCGAATGTATAGAGCTGGATCGTCCGGTAAGGCAGTTCCACTGGAAAAGGTGCCGGATGCCCGATCTTCCTTGCAGACTCCGACGGGAATGTCCAGATGCTCGTGGTAAGTTCGAGGAATTCATCCCTTGATACGGTGTTCTCCCGTTTCAGAGGGTTCTTCCGCCCGAATGTGTTTTTGGAGAAGATCAGGATGTATTCGTGCACATCCCGGAGCGTCGGGTTGGATGCGGACTGCCAGCTTCCCCATGCGGTGGAGGAACCTGCGCTGGACGCCTTATCCCAGATGACCTCGCCTCGCATCAGAAATCCGAGTTCGATCATGTCTTCGACGATGAATGCGTGAAGCGGGATGTAGGGCTTCCTGCCGAGGTTTGCAACATTGATACAGGCGCGTCCGCCCGGCACAAGGACTCTACGAACCTCGCGCCATACTCGTTTCAGGAATTCCCTGTATTTTTCGAGAGTCAGGTTTTCGTCGTATTCCTTTCCGACATTGTACGGCGGCGAGGTTACCATCAGGTGAACGCTGCTATCTGGCAGTTCGTCCATCGATTCGGCGGATTTTTGGAGGATTCTGTTTAGGGATTCGGGCGGGATCGGATTTTCTGTGTATTCGACTTTCTCTTCGTGTGGCAGGTCTTCGTACAACTTGCCTGCGTAGAATGCTGTGGAATCATGGCTTATTCTTCCGGACGTCCCGAATGAACTCGTCTTTGTGCCGTGTCTTTTGTTGGAAGTGCCCAATTTCATCACCGTTTCTCATCAATTCCAGAAACTTTTCTGCTTTTTCCCCATACGGCGGTTCTCTATGAGCATGGGATTCAGATGATTGTTGCGATTAAGCGTGTTTGGTAGCATTCAATTGTGGTCAAACGACATTAGATCAAGTATCTTATGAACAAATGAATGTCACATATCCAGATACCGTAAAAAACTCAATTTCCAAGAATATCTTCTTTTGATCGTATTATTGTCCAGTCCTTCTCTTCAATGTCTGCAATAAGCTTTTTCAGTTCATTATATTGTAGGACATTCCTTAGTTTCAGGCTTCTCAATATTTCTTCCAAATCTAAATAATTTATATTATTTCCATCACAATATCTTTTTACGGGTGCATCGTTGGTGAGTAAAATCCCATTTCTGGATTTGCACAATACAATTAACTGGCATTCGCCTTCATGCAAGTTGTTGACACTCTCCAGCAGACTCCTGAAATCCCTGAATTCTTCGTCCGAGAGAAGAACAATCTCAACCGCATCAAGAATCTCGTCTACAAATGAATATCCTACCCGCTTTGCACGCATCAATTCCTCGTAGACCGTAGGAGATATCTTCAGATCTACAAAGAGGCGCTTCAGATACTTTATAGCATCCGCTTTGGCAAATGCACTCAGAATATCAGTATCTGCGAAAAACATCAAACTATCCCAAGTTTTTCCAGTTTCATGTCCATTTCTTTAGCAGACTTTCCTTCAGTCTCCCTGACAATCCCCCGTCCCGCCATAATCTCCTTAAATTCAATTGTGGTGACTCCTGCGAATTCAGCTGCTCTTGAAATCGATATTTTCCCCACCAGGTACAGTTCAATAGCCAGAGAGATCTTCAATTCTGATCTCGTGTTCAATAACACCCTGAAAGCGTCCCTTAATAGATCAGACTTCGAGGGGTAATACCCTTTTTTCACGAGAATGTTGAGTTCCTCGTCCATATTTGATGGAAAATCTACTGCATCCATTGGAATCACTCAACCACAATTGGATTTAAAACCTTAAATATTTTTCCTGATGGCGGCAACCGCGCTCTCTGGAGAGATTGCAGGATACCATCACTCTGTAAAATCAGAGAGATTTGGAGAGTCGCATTTCAACCGAAACTCATTAGCTCGCTTATCAGCGAGCTTCGCATACTTGCAATTGACATCGTAGCCAACGTAACGACGGTTCGCCTTTATTGTTACAACCCCTGCTGCCCACTTCCCGTGCAGTAGAATGGTACGGTGCCGGACGCTTTGTCCGGCGTAACCTCTCCTTCTCCACCCCTCAAACCACCCTCACCTGCTCCATAACATCGCCCTGCTTGATCTTGTTCACCACATCCATGCCCTCGACCACCTGACCAAAGACCGTGTGCACCCCGTCGAGATGGGGCTGCGGCGAGTGCGTGATAAAGAACTGGCTGCCGCCTGTGTTCTTCCCGGCGTGCGCCATCGAGAGCGCACCTTTCGTGTGCTTTCGCGGGTTTATCTCGCATTTTATGCTGTATCCGGGTCCACCTGTGCCGTCGCCTTTCGGACATCCGCCCTGTATCATAAAGTTCGGGATGACCCTGTGGAATTTAAGTCCGTTGTAGAACCCCTTGTTGATCAGTTTCTCAAAGTTCGCTACGGTCTTCGGTGCGTCGTTTTCGAATAGTTCGAGGACGATCTCGCCCTTTTTGGTATCGATAATTGCTTTCTTCATAGCTGTAACCTCTTGTTGTGGTAATGTCATGGGGTTTTAGTTAAGAGTTTCTGTTGGGGCGGTCAGGTCACCCGGTGTCCGCGTCACAATACCTCTATTTGGATTTGTGACATTCGTCTCAAACGCGTGAGTTCGTGATTTAATACATTTTTGCAGAAATTCCTACCAATAAAAAACGAATGATACGAATTGTACGAATGTTATTCTATATCGCGGCTATAGTTTAAGAATGTTCAATCTGACCCGGGTTATTTTGTAACAGTCTCTTATGTCGGATGCGCCCGGATACCGCATTGAATTTTCTTGGATTCATCCAACTCATCAGCAAAGAATCTCTTTACCTCGTTCTCGTGCATCGATCTTATATATACAACAGTACCCTGCAACACCCTGTATTCGAGGGAATTTTCACGTATTACATCCTTCAATCTCATCAAGACCAACCAGTTGGTCCTTGAAATAGTTTCCAGCGAATCATAGTACTCTTCTGCATCAAATCCATCTCTGACCAATTCCTCATAGCTGTTTCCGGATGCCCTCAAAAGTTTCAGATAAAATCTCACATTCACCCTGACACATTCCAGAGCCACGCCCCCCATCTCTTCGTTATACGCCCGATCGAAATCATTCCGGGATAGAAAGAGGAGCATCGCCCTCACAACATTCTTTGCTGCGTCACTGATATCCTCTACATAATCCGAGATCTCATTTTCATTGCGTATCACGCTCTCTGCTATATTCAGGATGTCTCTCTCCACTTTCAGGGTCTCTTTTTTCACCCGATCCATGTACATCCTCTTGCATCCATCCTTCAACCTTTTTGGAATCAGGCATAATACAAAACCCTCCTCACTCCTTGTGATATCTCCAACTGCCTTTAATATCTCTTCTGTGGCTTTAATGTTGTATTCATCGATAATCTTCCGTTTATCCTCGATTCCACCATCTGCCATCTCACAACTCGCCCCTCGCCCTGAGATAATACAGTTCGAAGCCGGCAATAAATATCACAAGAATGATCAGGTAAGTCCACAACTCCTTTTCGACCTCTGCTTTGACAAGATCAGGCGTCAGTGCGCGCGCCTCCCCTGACATCGGATGGATTGAGAGATCGGATTCCAGAGGATCGTACAGGTTCGCAGCGATATCCTCATCCCCGATCCGGTACCCGCCGACCTCGTCAAAGAGCAGGTTATCAGCCTCCACGGTACCGGAAGGAGTGGTTACCTTCTGCACCTCGCCAAGCGGTAACATTCTCCCTGTTCTGACATTATATTCCTCGATTCCATGAACCCCGCTCATCCAGTCCACGATCTGCCTCCAGAAGATCGGATAATCGACCCTCGTATGGAAATCGTTCCATGTCGAGTCGCCTTCGCCGAATCTTGAATAAAATACGGTGCCGGACCCATGTTTCTGGTATGCGAGCATTGGAGAGTCGTCGTCTGCGATCACGGTCACGATCGATCCATCGGCTGGTTCGGATCTGAGATGCGTGGTGACTGAAACATCCTCGAATGCGATATCCTTTGTAAATTCGGTAGGCATCCTGGTTTCCAGCGCGGCAGCCCCTGATTTTCCGGATATCTGCACAGGTAGCAGTCCTTCGGTCTCGATATCGTCGAGGTCGCCCGATGCAAGGATCACGAGACCCCCTCCTGACTGCACAAACGACGCGAGATCCTTAAACGTCCCGGGAAGAAGCGAATTCTTTGTAATGTCCCCGATCACTACGAGATCATAATCATCGAAAGACGGGAGAACCGGCGGTTTTACGATTGAACATTCGGTATCGGGGAGCGAATTAAGTGCAATCTTCGCAGGAGGGTTTTTAGTCTCGCTTACAACGAGGATCTTCCGTTTCGCCACCACCGGGATTGCAATGTAGGCACGGTCATCGACCTCCAGCGAGTCCTTCTGCTTCAAGGAGACTACCGTTGCTCCCGGCTCGACATCGGTGAGCGCGAAGAGTTCGCTTGAGTGGGCGGGTACGGTTACGGTATCTGTGAGGGTCTTTTTGCCATTTCGGAATATCTCGATCGTTACCGTTTTTTTATCGTCCATGTAATTTTTAATATTGCAAATATATTCATACGAATCCCCCTTCCGCGCAAGTTTTCCATACGTGATCCCGATGTTTTCGGCATCGTTCCCGACCTGCTTGTATGTCACATCGATGCCGTCCGCATTCGCAAGCATCTTTGAGGCTGCTATCGAGTCGCTATCGGTATTCGAGAAGTCAGAGATCACAACGATTGCGCCCTTCTCGTCTTTGATCATGCTACTTGCGAGGATGATCGCATCTCCTATGCTCGCAGTGGTCGCGCCCGGTGCAAGGCGGTTCAGCGTATCCTTCGCATCCGCCTTGCCACCGCGCTGGAGCACAACGACCGGGATATTCTTTGCCATGATGATGCTCGTCCTTCCGCTAACGAACTTCTCTGCGGCATCCTTTGCACGATCGAACCTGCTCGGGTTCTCAGCCTGCATCGATGCGGATGCGTCGATGATGATCACGGTGTGGTCCGCGCTCACGGTCTCGTTTGCTGTGTAGAACGGAGCCGCCATCGCAAGTGTCAGCAGGATCAGGAAGAGCAGTTGCATGAGCATCAATGGATCCCTGATGATCTTCCTGAGCATCGTCTCGTATCGATGCTCTTTCCGCTCCGCATCCAGGATAAACATCAGCGACGGGATCTTTATGTCGCGGGGCTTTGGTTTGATCAGGTACAGGATCACAATCGGTATAAGACTCAAAAAACCAAGAAGTGCCAGTGGATTTGCAAATGCCATCCTGATTCCCCTTCCCTATCTCTTATGTATCCTATCTCGCCCTCACTGCCTCAAAGAACGCATCAAATATCGGAACGTTCGTCCCGAACGAGAAGTAATCTGCCCCGATGTGCATGCAAGTCTCTCTCACACCGCCGAAATGATCGTCAAGCAGCTTCCTGTACTCTTCTTTCAGTTTCGGACTGATGTAGGTCTTTCTGATCGCATTCGTCTCCATATCATGTAATTTCACGTCTCCTGCGATGGTGAGGTCGTATTCGGCAGGATCGAAGATCGAGATCACGATTAGATCATTCGGTGCGAGCCGGTATAATCCGGCACGTATCGAGTCAAGATCGGTTAAGAAGTCTGATATGACGATGACAAGCGATTTTGACCGGATCATCTTCCCGTACTGCTGGGTGCAGTGGTCGAATTTCGTTTCTCCGGATAGCGGCGTCCGGTTCAGTCTGTCGATCGTGTGAAGCAGGTACCCGCGCCCTCGTTTCGGAGGCGTGATATCGATAGTCTCTCCAAATGTCGATATTGCGAACTTTTCGTTCTCTCTCGTCACCAGATAACCGAATCCGCACGCAAGCATCGCTGCATAATCAAACTTCGTCATCCCATTGCTCGAATAATCCATGCTCTTGCTCGAATCGAGGAGTATGTGAGTGGTCACGTTCTTCTCTTCCTCGAATTTGCGGATGTAGAGTTTCTCGGTCCGCCCATACACCCGCCAGTCGATAGTCCTGATATCGTCGCCGGGCATATACTCACGGTACCCTACGATCTCGATTCCCTTCCCCTGTAACACAGCCCGCCTGCTGCCCGCGTACACACTCGATACACGCTTGCGCACCATAAGCGAGAATCGATTCAGTTGATTGAAGAACTCGGTATCGATCATCGTGACTTATTATGTGATCTCGGGGGTATAAATATGATTGTCGCTCGACCCGATAACCGTTGAATCCGAGTAGTTACCATTAAAGAATCATAAACACCAATCAGACCCATAACAACGTACGGGAATGGCGCAAAATCATGCAAAGTGAAATCCAGACAATCCTCACTACAGTCCTTGATAGGATCAAACCGACTCCCGTAGAGCGCGATGAACTTGCGAAACTCGCACGCAAGATCGCGGGATATGTCGAGGAAGAAGGAGTGTCTTGCGAATTGGTCGGATCTGCGGCACGAAATACATGGATTTCCGGAGAACACGATCTGGATCTCTTCATAATGTTCCCGACCACGTTAAATAGGGAGGAACTGGAGGACGAGGGTCTACGTATCGCAAAATCAGTAGCAGAGCGTTCAGACAGTTATGAAATACGGTATGCAGAGCATCCTTATGTTCATGGTCGATTTGAGGGGTATCGGGTCGATCTTGTGCCGTGTTATCGGTTATCCAGTGCAAGTGAACTTAAATCTGCTGTGGATCGAACCCCTTTTCACAATAAGTACATCTTATCCAAGATTGGCGGATTGGAGGACGATGTGCTGCTGCTCAAGCAATTTATGAAACGTGCTAACGTTTACGGATCCGAACTTCGGGTATGCGGATTCTCAGGATTCCTTTGCGAGTTATTAATTCTCCATTACGGCTCGTTTCAGGGGGTGATCGATGCTGCCTGCGACTGGAGGGACGGTCTGATGATCGAGCCCGGAGGTGGTACGTCCCAGCGTTCCCCTGATGCCGGGGTCGGTCACGGCGGGGTCTGGGAGCCGCTCTGCATGATCGATCCGACCGACCCACACCGCAACGTCGCAGCCGCGCTCTCGCTCGACCAATTCTATGTCTTTGTTGATGCGGCACGCGGGTTTCTGGCAGAGCCATCGATCGAGTGCTTCTTTGCAGAACCTGCCCCCCTCATCGATAAACCGGAGATGGTGGCAGCAATGGAGGCGAGGGGGACTGATCTACTCGCAATCGTCTTCGAGATCCCGGATATGGTCGAGGACATCGCATACCCGCAGTTGTATAAGATGCGAGAGTCGGTGCTCGCCCTGCTATCAGAGCACGAATTCACGGTGCTTGGGAGTGCCGCAAGCGTTCTGCCTGCGAGCAAGACCACAGATACCGTGGTGCTGTTGATCGAACTTATGTCCGGGAAGCTCCCGCCGCTCCGGAAACATGAAGGTCCGCCCGCATATATGCGGAAACACGCAGAACGGTTCAAGATGAAGCTTGCGAGCGAAGATACATTTTCTAATGTGTATATTGAGGACGGGCGGTATGTTGTCGATCTCTACCGGACGTACCAATCAGCAAAAGACCTGCTCGAGTCTGAACTTCATTCCCGCGCGCTTGGAAAACAGTTGCGCAAGGAAGCCCGCGAGGGGTATGCGGTGCTTGAGGGGAGAGAGATCGTTGACGCGGTCGATCTTGCGTTTTTGAGCAGGTATTTCAAGAAATGATAACGGCGTGTGCCTGTGCCCCCCGTATTACTCATCGCTTAAGCGCCCATCATCCCCCAAATGCCAGAAGCGCGACCGCGACCGCCACGAGCCACCACCTATTCGCCAGGAGCTTCTCTGAAAACGGCACCTTCGGAGCCACGGAAACCCCGATCTGCATCGGATCAGATATCCGGATATCGCCATCCTCGTCCTTGAACCTGATCCTTGTACTTACGCTGTACACCTTTGGAACCGCGCTCCGGTCGGTGCTGACACGGAAGTGCGCGGTCACAGACTCGCCAGGCACAATCGTGCCGAGACGCTCCTGATTGTTAACCGCATTAAATGGCAGCATGTCGCTTACTCGAGCGATCGCATCTGTTGCGGTCTCTTCACCGGTATTTTGGTATGTGACGTTTAAAAATCCGGTCCCCCCGATCTGTAGATCGGATGCCACGTCGGTGACCTCGAAGTCAGATTCTTTCTTAACCACGATCACTATGGTCTGGTTCTCTACCCCGGTCGTATTCCAGTAATTGATATTCGGCTTATCGGGGGTGCCGCTCACCTGCACATTCCAGATGTGGTCGTAACAGGTCTCCATACGCAGGTGATATGTGCCGGCGGGTGCATCATCGTCGATGTGGATCGGGAACCGTACCGTTCCAGTTTTGCCAGCTTCGATGGACTCGATCTCCTGCACATCTACTATGACATCGACCGGCGCACCGCCTGCAAAGAGCACGATATCAACATGATCTGCGCACGATTTTTCGATCTCTGTCTCCAGTTCGGTTTCAGCAAGTTCGGTCTCGTCGTCATAGTTCTCCTCACTGGAATTGAGATATTTATCGCCCTTGATTCGGTAGATCGCCCCGTAATTCTGAAGCGTAATCTCAAGTACCGCATCCTCGCCGCGATAAAACTCGCAATCCCCGACAAGCGTCGCAAGCAGGTATGGCTCGCCTGTGACATCATAGTAATTCGTGGATCGTGTGTAGCTCTCAGGGATGTACTCGCTTCCGATCGCAACCGGAACCGCGAGCAATAGAGCGGTTGCGACGATGGCAATTATAGAAACAATCTTCGTTCGCACCAGAGATCACCTGCTCAATCGTCCGGTTCATCCGTTCTCGGTGTGTTCCTGTTCCCGGCAACGTTCGTGAGATAGTACCGCACTCCGGTTGCCACGAGCACGAGAAGTATGAGCAACACAGCCGGAAGTATGTAGGGCTTTACCTTCTCGGATGTCGGTATCAGGGGTGCAATCGCGACTGTTGCAGTCATGGACTCTGATATTCTTGACTTCCCGGTCGAATCCGTAAACCTGATCTCGGTATCGATGCCATACTGCTTTATTGCGGCGCCGGAATCCGTATCGAGTACGAATATGCCGGTTACGCTCTCGCCCGGGGCAAGCGTTCCGAGATATGCCTGATCATCGGTGCTGCTGAACGGATCGGTCACACTGATCCGTGCTACCGCATCGGTTGCGATCTCCTCACCGGTATTCCGATAAGTTATGGAAAGCACTCGGTCATCCTCGCCTGCACGGAGATCGGATGATACGTTGGTAATCTCAAAGTCAGCCAGTTTCTTGACGGTTATGTAGAGTACCTGTGTCTGGTCGAGTGTGTCGTACCAGAGATTCACGTCAGTTCTACTGTCAGAGACGTTTCCGCTTACTTGCGCGTTCTTCTGGTACATGTAGCTCGTGGCAAGTATCAGTGGGTATGTGCCGGCAGGAGCATTCTCATCGATCTCGATGTTGAACCGGGCAGTCTTACGCTCTCCCTTATCTCCATTGATCGATCCTGCCTGCTGCGGTCCCGATTTCACCTCTATCGGGCTCTCCTCTGGCGCTATGAGCATTGCAGTGATCCCGATTGCATTCACTTGCTGAAGTTCATATCCGAGTTCCATCTTTGCAAGGTCTTCCTCGTTATCACCATCAGGCATGCGGTCGGATTCGAATCCGAGAACAACTCCACGGTTGATCAGATCGATGGTAAGCGTCACCTCATCGCCGCGATCGAACTCAGCATCGCCGACGATTGCCGCTGTCAGATTTGGCTTACCATAGACATCGTAGAAGTTCTGCGAGAATGTAAAGCCCGGCGAGAGGTCGTCTGGTATTCCAGCAGCAGTTGCAGCAGGTATCGCTGCTGCGAGTACTGCAATTGCTAACAGTACTGCTATCATTGTCCTATTCAGGTTCATGGTTTGTCCTTCTGGTGGGTGTATCAGTTTGAGTTGTTTCATCCTGTAATTCCGTTTCCTGTTCGATTTGGCTGTTTCGTTCGATTAAATTCCTGTATCTTCGCAACCTTTCGCGCCCTCCTCCACTCCCGCATCTCATCCAGCCACACCACCAGCACCGGAAAGACAAAAAAACTTGCGATCAGCGCAAGCAGTACAGCAATCACGGTGATGATACCGAAGTTTCGGTTCAGCGGGAATGGAGATGCAAGCAGTGCGGAAAAGCCGACGAGCGTTGTGAGCCCTGATGCTGTGATCGCAGTTCCGATCTTACCAGTGGACACCCGGATTGCATCAATCGGTACGAGACCTTTGTCCCGCTCCTCGAAATACCGCTCCATCATCATGACAGCGTACTCAGATCCGATGCCAAGAATCAGCGCTCCGAGCGTTGCGGTCATTGGGGTGTAGTCTATGCCGAGGGCATACATCACCCCGGAAGACCAGCCGATGACAAGGATCATAGTGAGCACAGGGATCGCAGCTTTCAGCCAGTCACGATAGAGCAGGAAGAGTCCGCCGAGGATCAGGACAAGACCTATAAACGTCATCACTCTCCTTCCTGTCGTGAGCGCTGTAAGCACCGTGGTCATCGCAACCGGGTCTCCTGTGATCGTGACGGTGACGCCGGGCGGGGGCTGCGTCCATCGCACATCATCCTTAACCAGTTTGATCAGTCGATCGATTCTGGGAAGCCCAAGCCCGGATATCGCATCTCCGATGCCGAGATTGATAAGCGCAGTGGTACGCCCGTAGATATACCGATCTCTGGTACTCTCAGGAATTGATTCCATGATCGCATCCACCTGCGCGGCATCATCCGGAAGAACTCCTTGATTCATCATCTTCATCGGACCTGTGATGCTATCTGCGCTGAAGATATACGGCTGCGATTCAACCTCATGTTCTGAAAACCGATCTATCCATTCAAGCACAGACGGATCGGTCACGTCATCCGCCTTTATGATCAGATTCAACTGATCAACGCCACCAAGAACCTCGACCATGTGGTCGATGTCGATAAGCGCAGGCATCTCAGGGGGCATGAACTTCATCACATCGGTCTCGACTCCGATCATCGTATCCGCATACAGCCCTGCAAAGCAGAGCAATCCTGCAACACCGAGCACGAGCAGGGGATTACGCGCAGACCAGACCGCAATACTGCCGAATAGTCGCTCGGCTGCACTATTCACATTTTTATTGGTCGTTCGTGCATTTTTCTGTTTGCGGTTCTGCCTGTTGTTTTTGTTCCGGTGCAGCGAGTAGATTACTGTAATTCCGATGAACAGCGCAGAAAAAAAGCAGCAGATGATCCCGACCAGACAGAGCAGTCCGAAATCCTTGATCATCGGCACCGTTGAGGTGAACAAACTCACAAAGCCAAGTCCAGTGATGATCAGCGCGATCATAACAGCAGGCGCGGTGTGCCGTACCGTTTCCAAGACCGCTTTCTTCGCATCCCCGCTTCTTGCGAATTCCTCTTCGATGCGGTTATGGAACTGGATTGCATAATCGATGCCAAGTCCGATCAGAATCGGAAAAGCAGACAGCGAGACTATCGTAAGTGGTATACCAAGAAATCCCATCGCGCCAAACGTCCAGACGATTCCGATGATGACTATCGGAAGCGGAAGCATCCGCCATCGTGCATGTTTGAACGCTATGAATAACACCACCGCCATAAGTAGCGATGCGATTATAAGGAGCGATCCCATACTCGATTTCATCTCCTCCTGCATAGATACATAGAACGCGGGTTGTCCGGTGACGATGACATTATACCCCGGTGGAAACGATGCCAGTTCCACCACGTCCTCAACATCGGCAAGGACATCGAGCATCTCCGGATCGGTGAGACGTGCCGGCATGGTGATGTATACAGCAGTATGCCGGGTATCAGGCAATACGATCTCGCGCTGATGTTCTGGTATCGAATCGATGACCGATCTGACCGCTCTCTGATCATCAGGAATCCTGTCACGCCCTGATCCTCTGAGATTTGCCTGATGCACCATAGTTGCAAGATTAACAACCTCCACAACATTTTTTGTTCCGGAAATGCCAGTATCCAAACGATCGATGGCGTGTAAGACCTCAGGCGTGGTCACATCACCATTCTCAACCATGACCACGATCGCTAATGTTCCAAAGTACTGCCGGTACAGCAGGTCAAAGTCCTGATAAAGGCGGGATTCCTTTTCCACGAACGTTTCGATGCCTGATGCCATCTCGATCCTCTGTGCGCCGGCGAATGAGAGGAGGATGAGAATTGCCGCAACAGCGAGTATCGGACCCGTGTTCTTCTCGATGAAAATCCCGATCTGCTCAAAGATGTCCTTAACCGAGATCTCAAT